>DATGXB010000142.1:0-95783 GCA_035299225.1 Nostocaceae cyanobacterium
GGCAGGAGATGAAGAGGCAGGGGGGCAGGGGGCAGGGGGGAAAGAAGAATTAATTTCTATATTCCCTATTCTATATTCCCTATTCTATATTCCCTATTTTATATTCCCTATTCTATATTCCCTGTTCCCTGCTCCCTGTTCCCTGTTCCCTGTTCCCTGTTCCCTACTTCCTAATGATTAATGACTAATGACACTATCTAATGACTTATGGCTAAAAAATCAAGATTTAGCCGAAACTTGTTTGCAGCATCCCTTTGTCCAAGGTATTGGTAACGGTACTTTAGATAAACATAAATTTGCTTATTATGTGGGACAGGATGCTTTTTTCTTAGAAGCTTTTGCCCGTGCTTACAGTATTGCGGCAGCTAAAGCCCCAAACTGGCAAGGATTTACAGCATTTTATCAATTAGTTGGTGGTGTAGTGGCTGAGTTGAACTTACACCAAGATTATGCAGCTAAATGGGGCATTAATTTACAGTCTGTTGAACCAGGAACAGCCACCAGGCATTATACTGATTTTTTATTAGCCACTGCTTGGGGTGGAGATGTGGGTTTAACGGCGGCTGCAATGTCTCCTTGTATGCGTTTGTATGCTTTTTTAGGTCAGAGTTTGGCAAAAAATGGTTTGCCAAATCACCAATATACAGATTGGATTCAAACTTATAGCAGTGATGAGTTTCAGCCACTAGCACAGCAATTAGCGAGTTTAGTAGATAATTACGCTTCTGTTTCTAGCTTAGTTGATTCTACATATCGTTATGCTATGCAGTGCGAGTTGGATTTTTTCCAAGCCGCTTGGCAGGTGGAGGAGGCAGGAGGCATGAGTAATTAATTATTTTTGACTTTCCTCTGTTCCCTGTTCCCTGTTCCCTGTTCCCTAATGACTAATAATTAATGGCTATTTTTTGAGAGAATATTAGGTTACTGAATATTCGCATTTTTAGCGATTGTGTTAAGGAAGGATGAACCATAGATGTCAGAAAATCTTAGAAGTAAAGTTGTAACTCAGGGTGTGCAGCGATCGCCTAACCGTGCTATGCTGCGGGCAGTTGGCTTTCAAGACGAAGATTTTACCAAGCCAATAGTCGGTATCTCTAACGCTTATAGTACCATCACCCCTTGTAATATGGGGATTAATCAATTAGCCCAACGTGCAGAAGTTGGTGTCAAAAACGCTGGAGGGATGCCCCAAATCTTCGGTACTATTACGATTAGTGATGGTATTTCTATGGGTACAGAAGGGATGAAATATTCCCTTGTTTCCAGGGAAGTAATCGCTGATTCTATTGAAACCGTCTGCAATGGACAAAGTATGGATGGTGTCCTGGCTATTGGTGGTTGTGATAAAAATATGCCAGGGGCAATGATCGCTATGGCACGGATGAATATTCCGGCGATCTTTGTTTACGGTGGTACAATTAAACCCGGACATTATAACGGTCAAGATTTAACTGTAGTTAGTTCCTTTGAAGCCGTCGGCCAATTTAGTTCTGGTAAAATTGACGAAAAGCAACTGTTAGAAGTTGAACGTAATGCTTGTCCTGGAGCTGGTTCTTGCGGTGGAATGTTCACAGCAAATACTATGTCTTCTGCCTTTGAAGCAATGGGGATGAGTTTACCCTATTCCTCCACTATGGCGGCTGAAGATGCAGAAAAAGCTGAAAGTACGGAAAAATCAGCCCATGCTTTAGTTAATGCGATCCGTAAGCAGATTTTACCCAGGCATATTATCACCCGGAAATCTATAGAAAATGCTATTTCAGTAATTATGGCTGTGGGTGGTTCTACTAATGCAGTATTACATTTTTTAGCGATCGCTCGTGCTGCCGGTGTAGAACTAACTTTAGATGATTTTGAAACCATCCGTACTCGTGTACCTGTCTTATGTGATTTAAAACCCAGTGGACGGTATGTAGCCACTGACTTACACAAAGCCGGCGGTATTCCCCAAGTCATGAAAATGCTATTAGTTCATGATTTGTTACATGGTGATTGTATCACCATCACCGGTCAAACTATCGCCGAAGTATTGGCAGATATTCCCAGCGAACCATCTCCTAACCAAGATGTAATTCGTCCTTGGAATAACCCCATGTATAGCCAAGGACATTTAGCTATTCTCAAAGGTAATTTAGCTACTGAAGGTGCAGTTGCTAAAATCACTGGTGTAAAAAACCCTGTAATTACCGGGCCAGCTAGAGTATTTGAATCGGAAGAATCTTGTTTAGATGCTATTTTGGCAGGTAAAATCAAAGCTGGGGATGTGGTTATAGTTCGCTATGAAGGACCAAAAGGCGGTCCCGGTATGCGGGAAATGTTAGCCCCCACTTCGGCTATTATTGGTGCTGGTTTAGCTGACTCAGTAGGTTTAATTACTGATGGGCGCTTTTCCGGTGGTACTTATGGAATGGTCGTTGGACACGTCGCCCCAGAAGCGGCTGTTGGTGGTAACATTGCTTTAGTAGAAGAAGGTGATAGCATTACTATTGACGCTCATCAGCGTTTACTACAACTCAATGTCCCTGATGAAGAATTAGCCCGTCGTCGTGCTAACTGGAAACCCCTCCCACCCCGTTATACTACAGGAATTTTGGGCAAATATGCCAAACTAGTAGCTTCTAGTAGTGTGGGTGCAGTTACCGATTTAGATTTGTTTGCAAATTAACCAAAATAATGAGATACAAGCCCCGTCCTTCTAGGACGACTTTTGGAAGATTTGTGCTACAATGTGAGAGGTCGCCTATTATGGCATTGGGAAACTTTAAACGGACGTGGAGAGACTGTAAGACTACCTAGTAGCAGGTTTCCGTGAAGCGTCAAGGAATCCTCCCTGCGGGACGCTAACGCGAACGCTCCTTTAGGACTAGGAGGTATGTCAATACTCTTAGAGAGTTCCAACTAAAGAAATATCTTTTTTTTGTAGGGTGTGTTAGCACAGAGAGTACAACACCTTTAGCCTCTATTTTCATTGGATGGTGCGTTACACTACGTTAACGCACTCTACGAAATTGGATCATTTATTTTTTGGTCTTCTCTTAAGTCAAGTCTTACCCACCCTGATGATTTAACATAAATGAGTAATAGTTTATCTAAATTAACTTAATGTCCTGATGAATAAGTTTAGAGTTAACATTTGTATAGATTGATGTTAACTTTAAACCATTTAATCTATGAATATTCCTTTAAATCTTCATTTACCACCAAACATCGAACAAAATCTACAAATAGCCAAAGATTTTGTTACCCATTCATCTCAAGAACTGACAGAATCTTTACAAACAACAGCAGCAGAAGCTACTAATAATACTATTAACACAGTTACGAATACCCTGGAACAATCAAAGAATTATTTTCAACATAATTGGATAGCTGCAGAACAAATCAAAAATGCTGTAACATCGGAAATTCAAAGCAGTATAACAGATTTTATTGATAATTTATTTACTCAAAACCCTTCATTATTGCGTCTTGTTCAAACTCTGAGTTGGTCGGTACATCATCCTATTATTAGTGTAATTGTCTTATTATTTTTAATTGCTTTGATTGGGAGTATTATTAAAGGTATTGTTAAATTAATTGAAACCGCTAGTTGGTCAATTTTACAAGTTCCCCTGAAGTTAATTTGGAAATTCGCTCAACTTAGTTGTTCTTCAATCTGGAAAATGGGAAATTTGGCCTTTAATCATCAAATAAGTAAAAGCCAAAATCCAAATATAAGCACTGATTTAGTTACAAATCTTTACAAGAATAAACAACAAAGATTAGCGGATATATCACAGCGTTTAAACGAGATTCAACAAGAACAGCAAGATTTATTACAAGAAGCTACCGAATTAATTAATTCCGATGTAAAAAATAATTTGGGGAGAATTAAACATTTAATAGCTAATTCCCACGGTGCGGAGACAACTGACTAATTATTGCGTCTTCCTGACCAGAGAGAAAGTTAGCGAAACGTGCGGCCAAAGGTGGAACCAATACTAAAGGACTATTAAAACCAGAGAAAATATGAATACCTTGATATCCGGGTATTGAACCAATCAAAGGCAAGCGGTCAGCACTAAATGCCACCAAGCAATGATACCATTTCCCTGGTAGATTGCCTAAAATTGGTAATATTTTGCTTACGCTTTCTCTTAACCATTTTTCGCTTTCCTCCGCATTGACTTGTGCATAAGGATCTGTTAGCACTCGGCTAATTTGACCTAAACGCAAACTACCATCTAAAAATTGTATTGCACCTGCATCTAAAATTGGTGGAACTAGTTCATGATTGGGTTGATCCCATAATTGATCATTTTGAGTTGATTCTGCTTCTAGTTTAAATCTATGTAGATTTGCTGCTGTTACTAAAGTATTTAAGCGTATATCTACTGGAGGTGTTTCAATAGCTTCTGCATGGGTAAAATAGATTTTCAGGTTAATTCCTGCCGATTTTAACAATTGTCGGCTGAGTCCTCCTGCACAAATAATTATATTTTCACTTAAAAAGGTAGTATTTTCTGTTTTTACACCAGTAAGTGTGCTATTGTTAAGTGCGCTTAGTTCTAGAACTTGAGCAACTTCGATTTTACCCCCTAATCGCTGCATAGCTTGAATGTAAGCTTCTGCGGTTTTTTCTGGGTTTATATGACCATGTTTGACAGTTAAAGCACCAGCGATCGCATTTTTATTTAATAATGGTTCTAATTCACAAGCCGCTTGCACATCTAGCAATTGTGGCACGGTTGCTATGTCTGCGTAAGCTGCGGCCACTGCTTTCGGGTCATCATCAGCAGCAATAGTTAATAGTAAGTCTATTTCTCGAAGTTGGATATCAGCATCTAACTCTAGAGGGAGAACTTGGTAAAGTGCGATCGCTTCCTGGCATAATTGCCGTGTTAGTGGTGTTGTAGCTAACCAATAAGCTAAACCACCATAACTATAATGAGTTGCATTCTGTGGTTTTACGTACTTCTCAAGTAAAAGTGTAGAAAAACCGGATTTTACCAGTTGATATGCAAGCGCAGTGCCCGTAATTCCACCACCAATAACAATACATTCGTAAGTTTTCATAGTTCAATTTACCGGGTATGCTTTCTGTCCAATCTATTAAGTTAGATAGATAGATAGTGTATGATTATAATCATACACATAGAGTCAAGATATTTAAAAATAAGAAAAAGGGAATTTCTCTTTACAATTTCATCATAATTGAAAGAGTTATATCAGCAATTTGTAAAGATTTATTTTGATTCTCTACTAAAAACCTTTTGATTGTTTATAGACCAGTGTAAATACGATAGTTATCTTTTACTATTACTAATCTATTGCCTGATTTTTCAAAGACAATCATCAATTCAAGTTAGCTGTGTCACTAAATAGGAAAATTCTCAATTTGTGACAATACTTAATTACGTAGAATCTCTGAAAGCAATGCTGAAATATGGAAAATCAGATAAAATTATCTGTACTATTGCATAGCTATAAAAATTTCTAATGATTAAAAATTTTTTCAGTAGACGATCGTAAGTTATAACTTGTGATAGATGTCAGTCATAATAAATAAGCTCACCCATAGAAAACGAAATAATTAATGAATAGATTTTTCAGTAAAAGTCTGGCTATATAAGGCTTACTGCCCTTGAAGAATAGCAAAATATTAGTCGCATTCATAGGTGATTTTGCAAATTTTCCATAACCGATGATTAAAGAGATTGTAAAGAAAGTCCAAGCAATGATTTAAGACTGTGATCTCAGTGTAAATTAATATAGGCAACTTAGAGTCTGACCAGGAAATGAGTAAAAAATGCTAGATTTTATTGCTGACCACAATAGTCTGACTGACAACTCCTAAATCCCGGTCAATAGTTCAAACAACTAAAATCCAGGAATTTAAAATCTAATATAGAAGCATTCAACAATCTGAGTACAATATTCTGCTTTCTTTGCAATATAGTTCACTCACAATAGTGAGTTTGTACTTATCAGAGTGGCAAAATAGTGGATGATATATGCTTGAATATAAATGATTTTTCTTGCTAGTCCTAGCTTCCTGAGAGTATTGATATGGATACCTGTAAAAATGCGGAAAATAATTTATTTACCCCCTTGACTAATCGAAGAATTACTGAGATAATAACTACAGTAGAAAACAACGGCTAATGCTGAGACTAAAAAGCGATCGCTCAATACAAAACAGGCGAATTCGCTTGAAACAACTTATATTTCGAGATGTGCTTCCTTTCTACAATCTGACTTCAACAAGAGATTTTCTTGATGATTTAGCCTTTCTCCCAAACTCTCTCACATTGTCCAATCAATAGTTTGAGGTGTCCCTAAAAATGAAAAAAGTTCTAGAGTTGATTGAAAGAAGAGAACAAAAACCTGTCCAACAGCCATTCTGGCAATTGATACAAGACAAAAGTATAGACCGGCAAAAACCTTTAACATGGTTTCTCGTTACTATGCATACAGCTTCAGGTTTTGCGGATCTGTGCAAATTATTTTGCCTTAACCAATGTAGAGTTAATCAGCTGCAAAAATTAATCACCCAGCATACAGATGAAGATCAACACCATTGCATGTGGTGTGTAGAAGACATTAAAAAGCTGCAATTTAACCAAATATATTCGTGTTAGTAGTAATTGGAAATACCTTTTGGTTGAAGAAATGTGAAAATCAAGCTTGATATAATCTTAAATTCCAAAGCTTGTCTAACAACCTGAAGTAATATCCAAGCAAAACAGTATTCTACAAAGCCAATTCTTGCCATATCTGATTAGTAAAAATTATTACACGTCAAAGTAATTAACCCATAAGAAGTTTAGCTGCTTGTGACGAGTGATTAATTTCCTCAAAAGTATTGGTTACTGAATTCAGCTACATATTAGTCCGCTTGTAAATATCAATCCACTTGCAAATACTTGTAACAACTGATTCCCTAAAACAATGATTCAAGCACAAGAGTTCGACTATCTTATTATTGGCGCTGGACCTGCCGGAGTACAACTTGGATATTTCTTAGAAAAAGCTAATCATAATTATTTAATATTGGAAGCCGGAGATAGTCCTGGTACTTTCTTTAAGAAGTTTCCCAGACACGGTAAACTAATTTCTATTAATAAAGTACATACTGGTTATGATGATACAGAAATTAACTTGCGATGGGATTGGAACTCACTTTTAAGTGATAGCCGAGAAATGCTGTTTAGAAATTACAGTAACCGATATTTTCCTAATACTGATGACTTAGTGCGTTATCTTCACGATTTTACTAAGTTTTTCAACTTAAAAGTGAAGTATAACACCAAGGTAGTAAAAATTTCTAAGTCAGGTAACTTCCAAGTAGTAGATGAACAAGGGAATATGTATTTCTCTAAGCGTCTGATCATTGCTACTGGCTTTACCAAGTCCTATATGCCTCCCATACCTGGAATTGAGTTAGCTGAAAAGTATACAGAAGTCTCTACAAACCCAGATGACTTTGTTGGCCAAAAAGTTTTAATAGTTGGCAAAGGAAACTCTGCCTTTGAAACTGCGGATAGTTTGATAGAAACAGCGAGTATTATTCATGTAGCTAGTCCACATTCAATAAAAATGGCTTGGGAAAGTCATTACCCAGGTAACTTACGGGCTGTTAACAATAATTTCTTGGATACATACCAACTAAAATGCCAAAATGCTGTTCTTGATGCACATATTGAACAAATTCAGCGTCAGAATGATAAGTATGTAGTAACAACTAGATACACTCATGCTCATGAAGAACAAGAGGATCTGATCTATGATCGTGTGATAGTGTGTACAGGATTCAGGTTTGACAATTCTATTTTTGACCGCACTTGTCGTCCAGAACTAGCAATTAACAATCGTTTTCCTAAACAGACAAACGCCTGGGAATCATCGAACGTCAAAGACTTGTATTTTGTTGGTGTTTTAACCCATGTTCGAGACTTCAAAAAAAGTTCTTCTGGCTTTATTCATGGTTTCCGTTACAACGTCCGTGCTTTACACCGTATTTTTGAATCTAGATATCATGGGCAAGAATGGCCAAGTCAAGAAATTACTGCCACACCACAAGGCTTGGTTGATGCTATCATTAAACGCATCAATAAAAGTTCAGCTTTATGGCAACAGTTTGGTTTTCTTTGTGACTTAATTACAATATCAGACGATGGTCAAACCGCTTGTTATTATGAGGAGTTACCTTTAGACTATATACTGGATGGTGAACTTGGACAACATCGGCATTTTTACACTATCACCCTAGAATACGGTCACGTTGACAGTGATCCATTTAGTATCAATCGTCATCCCGATCCTAGCCAAGCTCAAAAAAGTGTGTTTCTCCATCCCATTATTCGCCATTATAGTGATTCTAAATTGATTTCTGAACATCATCTGCTGGAAGATTTACATGGTGAATGGTTAAAGGATGAAGCACATATTCAACCATTGTTGCACTATTTATCTAGAGAATTAGTTGAATATGCTGGCTATGAATGGGAAGGATTTAAGCCTACTAATTATCAGTTGAAACAGGATTCAATTCTTAATGAATGCCAGTTAAGCAATTAAATTTTTGATGTTGATAATTGTTTTGTTTGGCCTGGAGAGGAAAATATCCAGGCTTTACTGTTTTGATTCAGTGAAAATATTAAAAGTATTGATTGCTTAAATAAAGTTATAATATATACATAAAATGAAATATTAGGCACTGTAAGTAAGTAGATTGCTATTTTACGGTTTGCTCATTTTTAGAGATAAGCAGTCAAGCAGAATTAATTACACAATGTCATTGCGTTCGCGGAGCGTTCCCGTAGGGTATGGAGCGTAGCGGAATGACGCAATCTCAAGCCCTTGTGATTGCTTCACTTCGTTCGCAATGACGTAAATAATTTTTCCCAATTACTTATCTTACCAATTTCGTAGATTGTAGGTTAAATCAGCTATACAGAATATTTATACATATTTATGTCACTAGCCTAGCTAATTTATTAAGTCAACAGTTTGAAAAGACAAAAAAATGGGAACTATAGGCTATAGCAACACTTTATAGTTTGGTAAGATTTGCCGATGTTTCCAAACCTGAGAATTCCAGGTTACGACCTGACCGAAATGATTCATGAAGGCGCTAATACCATTATCTATCGTGGTATAGCGCAAATTAGTGATCAACCCGTCATCCTTAAGATTCTCAAAGCAGAGTATCCCACCCTTGAAGATATCGCCCGTCTTAAGCACGAATACAAAATGACGGAAAATTTAGATATGGAAGGTATTGTCAAGGTTTTGAGGCTGGAAACTCATCAAAATCGCCTGGTGTTAGTCAGTGAAGACTTTGGAGGAAGGTCACTCAGACAGCTACTATATGGTCAAAAGTTAGACATACTAACCTTTATAAATATAGGTATCCAATTAGCGAAAGCCTTAATATCACTGCATAAACATCATATTATCCATAAAGACATAAAACCTGCCAACATTATTATTAATCCACTGTCAACCCAAGTTAAAATCACTGACTTTAGTATCTCTTCACGCCTTTATAAAGAAACACCCCAGCTAGTTAACCCTAACCAGTTAGAAGGTACACTGGCCTATATGTCTCCCGAACAAACTGGCAGAATGAATCGCCCCGTGGATTATCGCAGCGATTTTTATTCTTTAGGTGTGACATTTTATGAAATGTTAACAGGTCAAATACCTTTTCAAAGTGATGACCCCCTAGAGTTAGTTCATTACCATCTTGCTAAACAACCTCCGGCAATTGATCAATTGAAGCCAGATGTACCAACAGCTATCAGCGTAATTGTTATGAAACTGATGGCGAAAAATGCTGAAGACAGATATCAAAGCGCAACTGGATTATTGGCCGACTTAGAACTTTGTCAAAATCAACTACAAACAACGGGAAAAATTACTGATTTTATCCCTGGACGCTTAGATATTCTCAGTCAACTTTTCATTCCTCAAAAGCTTTATGGTAGAGAAAGTCAAGTTAATTTACTTTTAGAGGCATTTGAGCGTGTTAGGCAGGGCAGCATAGAATTAATGTTAGTTTCTGGCTATTCAGGTATTGGTAAATCATCTATAGTCAACGAAGTTAATAAACCTATTACCAGTGCCAAAGGTTACTTTATTATTGGTAAATTTGCTCAATTTAAGCGAGATATACCCTATGCTTCATTGATTCAAGCCTTTAGTTCATTGATTCAACAATTACTGACAGAAAGTAAAACACAAATTGAGGTATGGAAAAGCAAAATACTCAAGGCTGTTGGCTCAAATGGGCAAGTTCTGATTGATGTCATTCCTGAAGTAGAACTGATTATTGGATCTCAACCGGAAGTACCCCAATTAGGAGCAACAGAATCACAAAACCGTTTTAATCGTGTTTTCAGTGAATTTACTAGAGTCTTTGCCCAAAAAGAGCATCCTTTAGTTATATTTTTAGACGATTTGCAATGGGCAGATTCAGCTACATTGAAGTTAATGCAATTGTTAATTACTGATTCTGAAAGCAAATATCTCTTATTAATCGGGGCTTATCGAGATAACGAAGTTAATAGTGGGCATTTATTAATCCAAACCTTAGAAGAGATAGAAAATGCTGGGATTCCTGTAAATAATATCGTATTACAACCATTAACAAAAATAAATGTAGCTCAACTAGTTAGTGAGACATTAAATGGTCATACAGAGCAAAGTTGTGAACTAGCTGAACTTATTTTTAATAAAACAGGTGGAAATCCATTTTTCTTGACACAATTACTACAGGTACTTTATCAAGAAAATTTGTTGAGATTTAATTTCAATACTACTTCATGGCAATGGAGTATAGAGGAAATTCAAGCTATTAGAATAACAGATAAAAGTGTAGTAGAACTCGTATCTAGCCGAATTCAAAAGTTACCACAAGGCACACAAGAAGTTTTAAAATTAGCAGCCTGTATAGGGGATAGATTCAACTTAGAAGTGTTGTCAATAATCTATGAGAAGTCCACAGCAATTACAGCCAATGATCTGTATTCAGCTTTGCAAGCAGGGTTAATATTACCTTTAAATGAGGCTTACAGAATTCCCTTAGTGTTTAATCAAGAAGAATCCGTAAACTTTGATTTTAATACAAAACTGGTAGGCTATAAATTCCTGCATGACCGAGTACAACAAGCTGCATACTCACTTATTCCCGATAATCAGAAGCAAATAACTCATTTAAAAATAGGTCGGTTACTACTCCAACAAACATTTTCTGAAGAACTGACAGAAAATATTTTAGATATTGTCAATCAACTAAACTTTGGTGTGGTCTTACTTAAAAACCAAGTTGAAAAAGATGAGCTAGTCAAACTTAATCTGATAGCAGGAAAAAAAGCTAAAGCATCTAATGCTTATGCAGCCGCTATGAAATATTTTAATGTGGGGTTAGAACTTTTAGCAGCAGATAGTTGGCAGAATAATTATGAAATAACATTTGACTTACATTTAGAATTAGCAGAAGTAGAGTATTTAAATAGCAACTTTGAGAAATCCAAAAATTTAGCTAATTTTACTTTACTACAAGCAAAAACTGTTTTGGAACAAGTGAGAGTATATGAGATTGAAATCCAGTCATATATGTCTCAGAATTGCTTCCAAGAAGCATTAGACATTGGAGTTAAAGTATTAAGGATTCTTAATATAAATCTACCAAGTAACCCTAGTATATTAGATTTTCTTATAGCCCTATTAGAGACTAAATTAACTTTAGCTGGAAAAAGAACAGAGGATTTAGCTTCTGTGCCAAACATGACTGACTCCCATAAACTAGCAGCTATGCAAATATTAATGCTGATGGCTCCTACTGCTAGTATGGCAGGATCTTTATTATTCCCAATAGTTATATTGGCAATGGTAAGATTATCAGTCAAATATGGTAATTCACCAGGTGCTGCTTTTAGCTATAGTCTTTATGGAGCTATACTATGTGACAAATTTGGAGCTATTGAGGAAGGTTATAAATTTGGTCTTTTAGGTATATCACTATCGAATAGCATATATGCTAAAACCTTAAGACATAAAATTTACTATATATTTAATAGCATGATTCGCAATTTTAAAGATCATGCTAAAGAGACAATACCATCTTTGATAGAGTCAATACAAAATGCTTTGGAAGCAGGAGATATTGAATTCGTTAGTTATGGTACTATTACTTTAAGTTATTACTATATATCGGTTGGAGAAAATCTTGAATTAATAGTGAATAAATTGGCATTTTACATTGAATTAATGAAAAAATGTAAACTAAGCCCTTATGTTTCAATTGTCAGTGCTAGTAGGCAAGTATCTTTAAATCTTCAAGCATCTTCAAAGAAAAAAACAGTTTTAGATATTGAAGGTTATAGTGAAGCGGAAATGGTTGCTCAATGGGGTGATAATGCGACTTTTTTGAGTGTTTTTTATTATCAGAAAACACTAATTAATTATTTATTTAGTGATTATACAGCAGCAATTGAGACAGCTAAATTAGTAACCAAATATCAAGAATCTAACCCTGGATTTTTGATGTATCGTATCAATAATTTCTACTATTCACTAGCACTGCTGGCTCATTTTGAGAAAGTGTTACCATCTGAGCAAAAGCAATATCTCAAACAAGTGGAAATTAATCAAAAGAAAATGAAGCAATGGGCTTATCATTCTCCTTGCAATTGTCAGCACAAATATGAACT
Organism: Nostocaceae cyanobacterium; assembly: GCA_035299225.1. Classification (GTDB taxonomy): domain Bacteria; phylum Cyanobacteriota; class Cyanobacteriia; order Cyanobacteriales; family Nostocaceae; genus DATGXB01. Next base: position 12,699 of record DATGXB010000142.1, read on the forward strand.
AGTAGAGGCAGAAAAAGCCAGAGTGTTGAGGCAAAATGCCAAGGCTATGGATTTATATGATAGAGCCATTGCTCTAGCTTTAGAAAATGGTTATATTCAAGAATCTGCACTAAGTAATGAACTAGCAGCAAAGTTTTATTTAGAAATTGGTAGAGAAAAGATTGCTAAAGTTTACATGACAGAAGCCTATTATAGTTATGCTAGATGGGGAGCTTTTGCTAAAGTTCAAGATTTAGAAGAACGTTATCCAAATTTGATTATACGTAGAGAACAGATTATAGAACCAGAGACTTATAGCACTAATAAGACTATCAGCGTGAGTAAGAGTTTGACTACTCTCTCCACAGCTTCAACGACAGGTAAGGTTGATCAATTATTGGATCTGGCCACAGTCATGAAAGCTGCTCAGGCGATCGCTAGTGAGATTGTTTTCGATAAATTGCTAGAAAAACTACTATCTATCATTTTAGAAAATGCGGCTGCTCAAAAGAGCTGTTTGATTCTCCAACAAAAAAACCAACTCATAATTGAAGCTATTTACACTACTGAACAATCTGATTTTATTTTGCCATCAATCCCGGTAGAAAACAGCAAAGATATTCCTATTAATCTCATCAACTATATTGTCAGAACTCAGCAGCCTCTTGTTTTGAGTAATGCCAGTTCTGAGTCTTTGTTCAGTGAAGATCCTTACATTAAACAACATCAACCTAAATCTGTTGTTTGTTCTCCTATCTTCTACCAAGGCAAATTTACAGGCATAATCTACCTAGAAAATAACTTAACTACAGGAGCTTTTACAAAGAGTCGTCTGCAAGTTTTGAAGTTGTTGACTTCTCAAGCTGCTATTGCCATTGAAAATGCTCGCCTTTACGCCCGCGAACAAGATAGATCTCAAGAGTTAGAACAATCATTACACAAACTGCAACAAACTCAAGCTCAATTAGTCCAAACTGAAAAAATCTCTTCTCTAGGACAATTAGTAGCTGGGGTAGCCCATGAAGTTAATAATCCTGTCAGTTTTATTTCAGGTAATTTATCTCATGTTAATCAGTATGTGGAAGATTTAATTCACTTACTGAATCTTTACCAAGATCATTTACCCGAAGTACCGGAAGAAATTGCAGAGGAAATTGAAGCAGTTGATTTGGATTTTTTACTGCAAGATTTACCAAAAATGATTTCTTCTATGAAAGTGGGAATAGAACGCATCCGGGGTATTATGCAATCTTTACGAAATTTCTCCCGCACTGATACTGATGAGAAAAAGCCTTTTGATATACATGAGGGTTTAGAAAGTACCTTGATGATTTTACAGCATCGTCTTAAAGCTGGCCCTACTCGTCCGGCGATTCAAGTAGTGAAAGAATACGGTGATTTACCACAAGTTGCTTGTTTCGGTGGTCAAATGAATCAAGTGTTCATGAATTTGTTAGCAAATGCTATTGATGCGCTGGATGAGTCTAATGCTGATAAGTCTTATGCTGAACTGGAGAAAAACCCCAATATTATTACTATCCGTACAGAAGTTGTGGGAGATAATGCGGTTGTTCAAATTGGTGATAATGGCCCAGGAATGACTGAAGCGGTGTGCGAAAAATTATTTAATCCTTTCTTTACAACTAAACCAGAAGGTAAAGGAACTGGTTTAGGATTATCAATTAGTTATCAAATTGTAACCGAAAAGCATCAGGGTACATTAGAATGTATTTCTTCTCCCGGTAACGGTGCAGAATTTGTGATTACAATTCCTATGTAATGTGTAAAATCAAAAAAATATTCTCTGTCTAGTTTCAGACAGAGAACTAAATTTCATCTTCATTAGAAATCTTGCGAGAGTTTGGCAACCTCCCGGCTTTAACCTTAGCTAATATTGGTACAAATTGGGGTTTTGCGTTAGTGGTGAATCATTTCTAAGACTAGATCCAATATGTCTAGCTGCGGCACAAGCAGCATTTAAACCTGTGTGAAATGCACCTTCTGTCCAACCTCCAGACCAGGAAACACTATCACCTGCAAGATAGACACCTGTATCAGAATTTTTATCATTAACACCGAGAAACTGATAGTATAAGGAGTGGATGTATGGTTCTTGGCCAGGGTATTGTAATTTGAAAGCACCATAATGGTATTTCTCTTTCTCCCAATCAATGCTTAAAACATCACTTTCACCATTCATAGGTACAAGATTTTCTGCAAACTCTGGACTAACCTGTGCAATAGATTGTTTAAATAGTTCTAGCCGTTCCATTTTGTCTAAAGCTAGGAGGTTATTTGTTCTATCTCCCAAAATATAACTAACTAACACAATGCCGTGTTCTGTATGTGGGTAATCAAGTGCGTAGATACTACGTGGTAACTCATCAGTTTGGATGTTTTGTGGGATATGAGGGTTGTTTTTCCAAAACTTGGTTTTTGTCCGAACAAATAGTTTTGAAGAATCAATTAAATGGATGTTACGTATGGACCTCTTAATCTGCTCATTTAGGATTTCAACTTTTTCTGTTATGGAAGGTGTGGGTAGCGTCAAACCCATTATTTCCATAGCGCGGGTAGAAGTGGCAACAATCACAGATGAATAAGATTTAGGTCTTAAACAGCGATCGCTAAAATGAAGAACTGCTTGCCCTTCCATATATTCGATTGCTGAAATAGGGGTATTTATTTTTAAAGCTTCAATTTCCTTAAGAGATATCTGGCTTCCATCAGGACGAATTACCCTTTGATTATAAAAGCTTTCCATTAATTTGCTTATACCACAGGTCAAAAGCTGCTGGTTGTCTCCCCACATATTAACCATGATCCGCAGAATTTCTAGAAAGTTGACCGCATATAAAGGTCCGAAGCCACCCGTACCGAAGCCCAGTGATCCAAACTTACTTATATGGTCGCTTGTCCACCAAGGCATACCCTCACTAATAGCTTGAAATACATCAACGTCTTTATATTTATTAATGTACTTTTGCCATATATATTGAACTTGACTTCTGTACTCCTGTGCTACTCGTTCATCACCATATCTTTGAATTTCTTGCCATTTTTGCCAAGCGCTGTGGAGGGGCTCGGTTAACTCTTTAATAAAATTCGTCCAGTCCCTGTAAATAATATCAAAGTCACCACCACTGGGATGCTCTTGGTTGATAGGCCAGTCATGAATTTTGTTTCCGTAATAAAGCTTAGTAGGTACTTTTCCTGGGTTGGGAAATTGATCGGTGATATAATTTTTCAATCCCAACTTTTCTATATAGTAAAAGAACACTCTACTAGAGGGAGGAAAGCGCATTGATCCCAACTCAGCAATGTCATGTAGGGATGGGTAGCCATTTTTATGCAGGAAGTATTTTGAGTATGCTCTCCCTCCAATTCGATCTGTAGCTTCAAAAATAACTGGATGCACACCAATCTTTAGTAATTCGTATGCTGCAACCATTCCAGCTGCACCAGCCCCAATTATTGCCACTTCAGTTCCCCACTTGTCTTTGGGAAGCTCTGCAATATAGCCATGATTAAGAAATTCTATGTAGTCATAGAGGTTATCAATAAATGGCCAAGCAACAAAATCAGAGGTCGGAATCTTTGTTGTTAGAATGTTTGAGTATATAGACATGAAGATTATCCTTGAAATTGAATCAGACTGAGTTTCATATATTGCATTAAACAAGTACAAGTTAAAGATACTGGATAAAACTCTGGGTTGATTAATGAAAAATTTTACTTTACAATTTTGACTGACACTACTAAAGTTACTTTCTCTTAAACATCCAGTAGTAGCAAGTTAAAATATTAGCCATATATATAGGAGAATTGTAGAGTGATAACTTTTTATAATCTGCGTAGTTAAAAATTAGATTGTATCAAAAGTCACTTTTAAACGACTAATCAAATATTCCCCTGCTAAAATAGGTGGATAGTTATCCGATGGCTCTTTTTTACAGCTTTCTAAGCAAGCAATTTCTGTATCATGATTAGGATGACAGAAAAAAGCGATAGAATATCTAGATTTTTGGTTTCTGCTATCATCAGGAAGTATAACGCGATGTTTGGTTGAACAAAAAACCCGATTTGTCCAACGTTGCATTAAATCACCTGTATTTACTATCACTGTTTGGGGAATAGATGGTGCTGTTATCCATTTCCCATCTTTAGTTTGTAATTCTAAACCACCCATAAGATCCTGAAATAACAAAGTTATACTACCATAATCTGAATGTTCCCCAGCGCGAATTTGTCCTGGTTTAACTGGTGTTGTTAATGGAGGATAATGTAATAATCTTAATGTATGATTTTGTTGATTATGTCTAGTAGTAAAATAATCTATTGGTAGTTCTAAGGCTAAAGCAAAAGCCTCTAATACTGTATGAGCTAATGCTGTACAAGCTTGCATAAAACCCAGAATTTGAGCATTTTTGGCTGGAGAAAAAGCCGGATGATTTGATTCTTGTTTAGCTGCAAGTATATTAAAAGCTTCTTTTAAATCTCCTGGTTGTTGAGGGTTTAAGCTTTCTCTTTCTATTCCTACATAACCAACATTACTATATTTATCAGTCCAAGCTAACTGCTGTTTAGTTTCTAGTGGTAAATTAAAAAAATGTTGACTTTGGTTAAATACTTGCTCAATTAATTCTGAGGATATACTAAAATTTTGCAAGTACATAAAGCCGATTTCTTGACAAGCTTGATAAATTTGTTTGGCTATTATTTGTCTAGTTTCTAAATTACCATTAGTAAAAGCTGCTAAATTAATTAGAGGAATTTGCATCATGTTTAATATCCGTTCTGAAACTAAATTAGATTATTCTGCCATTGGGGAAGTAAATGCTTTAGCTTTTGGTAGAGAAAACGAGGCTAAATTAATTGAGAAAATTCGTAATTCTCCAAATTATATTCCTGAATTAAGTTTAGTTGCAGAAATTGATGAAAAAATAGTTGGTCATATTTTGTTTAGCTATATTGATTTAGTTGATGCAGAAACATTACCAGTTTTAAGTTTAGCACCAATGGCGGTTGTTCCCCAATTTCAAAACCGAGGAATTGGTAGTAAATTGGTAAAAGCTGGTTTAGAAATAGCTGAGGAAAAATGTGAAATTTTAGTGATTGTTTTGGGACATCCAGAGTTTTACCCCCGTTTTGGGTTTCAACCTTCAGTTAATTATCAAATAGAGTCTTGTTTTCCTGTTCCTGAAAATGTCTTTATGGTGAAAACTTTATCAAGGTATGAGCTTAAATATCGGGGAAAAGTTGTTTATCCACCTGCGTTTCTAGATGTTTAAAATTAAATTATAGGTGTTTTAATAGAAATTATTCCCTGATTTTCTAAAACTGCTGCGACTCGGAAAATTAAGGCTTCATTATAAGGTGCGGCTATTAATTGAACCCCTAAAGGTAGAGTATTTTGGTGGGTAATGGGTACAGATAAAACAGGTAAACCAATAAAAGATAATGGTTGAGTAAATAAGCCTAAATGGGGACGGACAGGAATTTCTTCACCGTTTAAAATCATGGTTTTCTGACCTATTAATGGTGCAGAAATGGGGGTTGTGGGTGCGAGAATCACATCTACATTTTGCCAGATTTCGCGGATGCGATCGCTATACCATCTCCGAAACCTCTGTGCTTGGATATACCAACTACTGGGAATTAATGCCCCAGCCAAAAAGCGATCGCGTGTTGCGGGATCAAAATCTTCAGGACGTGACTTTAATTTATCCAAATGCAAAGAAGCACCCTCACAAGCAGTAATGATAAAAGCCGCAGCACGAGCGCGTTTAGCCTCTGGTATTGTCACATAATTTTGAACATTTAACGCCTCTGCGACCTGTTGTACTGCTGCTAAAGCTTCCGGTGTGGCATTTTGGGTAAAATAATCATCAGCAACGGCAATTCTAATATTACTTATATCCTGATTAATTTGTGGTAAGCATAATTCTTTTTCACGTTTTGTACACACAGGATCGCGTGGATCTTCACCTTGTAAAATATCAAATATCGCTGCAATATCCCGGACAGAACGGGCAAAAGTACCGATATGATCCAAACTACTAGAAAATAAAGCTACACCCGCACGAGACAATCTACCATAAGTCGGCTTTAAACCCAAAATACCACATAAAGCCGCAGGAACTCGAATTGAACCATTAGTATCAGAACCTAAAGAAAAAGGAATTAAACCAGCTGCAACAGCCGCAGCTGAACCACCGGAAGAACCCCCAGCAATACGTTGTAAATCATGGGGATTACGAGTAGCACCATAATGTGTATTTTCTGTGACAAAACCATAAGCATACTCATCCATATTTAACGCACCAACTAATACTGCACCCGCTTGTTTTAACTTAGTAATTGCGGTTGCATCTTGATTAGCTGGAGGATTTTCAGCGTTAATTTTTGCCCCGGCTAAAGTTGTTAAACCTGCAATATCAAATAAATTTTTAACTGCAAAAGGTACACCAGCTAATATACCAGGATTTTTACCTTCAGCAATTTGCTGATCAATAAGTGCAGCATCTTGTAAAGCGGTTTCTAGAGTTATTGCAGTGAAACAATTTAATTGAGGATTTTGAGCAGTAATGAGGTCTAAAGTAGCTTGAGCAACTTCAACTGCACTAACTCTGCGTGATAATATATTCTTAGCTAAAGATAAAGCATCATTCATGGCTGAAATATTGATATAGGTTCAACATTTTCAGGTAAAGGAAAGGAATTTACTAAATTAGCTAATGCTTGGATATTAGTAAAATTCTTGACTACTTCATCCTCATATTCTGCTTTAATTTGTAAATCCAATAAAGTTGACATTTGCTTAACATATTCCCGCACATCAAAATCTTGATTATCCATTTTTAATCTCTCAGATTAATTACTTCTAAAGGTAGTTGAAAATATCCATCTTCTTGTGATACAAAATCTATAACTTGAACCACAGCATTTAGATTTAATTCCCCATAAATATGAGGAAATAGCTGATTAAGTTCTGCTTCTTCATAACGAATTTCAGCTTGGACTAAATTAGAATCAATAAATAATAAAACTAAATTTTGTTGATGAGCATAAAAACGATTAGCAACATCAACCAACTGCTGTTTTGTAGAACAATGAATGAATCCTTCTGTATCTAGAGTATCGCTGCGATAATTACCTAATATTTTAGAGTTTTCCCATTTTTGACGCTGGGTAATGTGAAAGATATTGCTCATTTGATTTTCTTTAGTCACGTTGAAAAGCATTAAAAATAGGGGCAAGAATTAAACCAAAAACAAAACCGCCAAGGTGCGCCCAGTAAGCAACTCCTCCTGTTTCTACCGCCATATTAGCATTAGCTTGTAAACTAGCCAAGCCAAAAATTAGATTTTGGGCAAAGAAAATTCCAATCATAATTAATGCTGGAATATTTATCGTAGTTACAAAAAAACCTAAGAATACTAAAGTTGTAATTCTAGCATGAGGAAACCAAAGAATATACGCACCTAAAATTCCCGCAATTGCCCCACTTGCACCCAAAGAAGGGATAGCTGAGTTCATGCTGATAAACCATTGACATAAACTAGCCAAAGACCCACAAAATAAGTAAAAAATCAAATATTTTAAATGTCCTAAACGTTCTTCAATATTATTGCCAAATACCCAAAGATAGACCATATTAGAAATAAGATGAATCCACCCACCATGTAAAAATTGTGCTGTAAATAATGTCGTCCATTCATTAGCAAAGTTGCCCGTTAATTCTTTAGGAATGACAGCATACAATTGGAAAAACTGCTCTAACTGTTGTTCAGATAGACTAAGTTCATGGAAAAATATTAAGACATTCATCCCAATCAACCCATAAGTAATATAAGGGGTGATGCGGGTGGGATTATCATCATAGAGAGGAAACACAGGTGTTTTTCCTAAACATCGTTATTTGTACTATAACGTTTATCCTCAAAATTTGCTAATTTAAGTAATTACACCTGCTATTGATACCAAGACTCTGATTCTGATTTATCGCTGAATAGACCTAATAAGGGACTGAGAATAGCCCCAAAAATGAACCCAACGGTATGAGCCCAGTAAGCAATTCCTCCAACTTCCACGTTAGTAGGTGCTTCTAAACTGGCTAGACCGGAAAAAGCCTGCTGAAGAAACCAAAAGCCGAGAAAGAAGTAAGCAGGAACACGGAAGGTAGGGAAGAAAAAGCCCAGAGGGACGACACCAATAACTTCTGCTTGGGGGAAGCGGAGGATGTATGCACCCATCACACCAGCGATCGCACCACTCGCACCCAAAGAAGGAATGTTAGAATATTGAGAGAAATACCATTGGGCTAATGATGCCAAAACTCCACAAGATAAATAAAACAGTAAATATTTTGCATGACCTAGTTTATCTTCCACATTATTACCAAAAACCCACAAAAACAACATATTACCAGCTAAATGTAACAACCCTCCATGCAAAAATTGAGCAGTAATTAAAGTTGCCCATTCCGGTACAGGTTGATTGACTGAAATACCAGCAAAACTTAAACTTAATTCTCGTGGAACAACCGCCGCTAAATGTAAAAACCCAGTTAACTCTTGAGGAGGAAGATTAGCTTCATATAAAAACATTAAAACATTGACGGCAATTAATCCATAAGTTACATAAGGTGTAATTTGTGTAGGATTATTATCTCGAATTGGAACCACAGTTTTTTCCTAATTTTTGACAACTATCCTCAAATTAACGAATTTTTTCCGTAATTGCCTCTACCAGATGGTGAATTTTTAACTAAACCTGACTAAAATATGAGTGTAAAAATTATTTGCTCATCATCTCATGAACTGGCTGGCTCATTTATTTCTTTCAGAACCAGATGTTGAAATGCGTTTAGGTAATCTTTTAGCTGATATTGTTAAAGGAACAGAACGCCAAAAATTAAACTCTCAAATTCAACGCGGAATGAAATGTCATCAAATTATTGACCAATTTACTGATAATCATATTATCTTCCAACGCAGTAAACAGCGTCTCAATCCTGATTATCGCAGATTTTCCGGTGTAATTGTAGATGTTTTTTATGACCACTATTTAGCTAAAAATTGGGGCAATTATACAAATATTGGTTTAAATGATTTTACAAATGAAATATACACTTCATTTCAAAACTATCCAGGACAAATACCTTATATAGTGAGACAGTTAATTACTCGCGTAGCTGCTGAAGACTGGTTAGGGTCTTATCAGCAAATTTCTGGAGTAGAGAATACTTTAATCAGGATATCTAGACGATTAACTAGAAGAACCAATAAACATTTTATGTTACATTTATCAGTTAGTGAATTAATCAAATATTACAATGAGTTTGAGCAAGACTTTATAGATTTTTTCCCTGACTTAGTTTTACATCTTAAAAATTATAGTGATATCTAAATTACTTGTTCTTTTACTCTGCCAAATGATAAACTAAACATATCAGCGCAATTACCCAAAATAGGAGGTATAGCAGCGATGGTTCAGCAACTCACACCAGCATCAAAACCAGAAATCATCTACCCTGAGAGCGACGGTCAACCAATGGCTGATAATACAAAACAATATCAATGGATTGTTAAAATTAAAGAGAATTTAGAAATACTCTTTGCATCAAAAGATGATGTATTTATTGCAGGTGATTTACTATGGTATCCAGTTGAAGGCAATTCCAAGCAATGCCAAGCACCTGATGTATTAGTAGTTTTTGGTAGACCAAAGGGTGATAGAGGTTCTTACAAACAATGGGAGGAAGATAATATTCCCCCGCAAGTAGTATTTGAAATATTATCACCAGGAAATAAGGCCAAAGACATGGCTAAAAAACTCCTTTTTTATAACCGCTATGGAGTGGAAGAATATTACATTTATAATCCAGACAATAAGGACTTAGAGATTTTTGTGCGTTCACATAATTGGTTAGAGGAAATTGAGGAAGTAAATAATTGGGTTAGTCCTAGATTGGGGATTCGTTTTGAATTAACAGCAGATACATTAGAAATTTACTACCCCGATGGTCGAAAGTTTCTCACATCTATAGAATTAGATCAATTACGAGAACAAGAAAGAGAACGCGCTGAACAAGAACGTCAAGCTAAAGAAGCAGCATTTTTACAACTGGAGGAAGAAAGACAACGCTATCAAGATTTATTAGCTAAGTTGCAAGCAAAAGGAATTGATTTAGATAGTTTGTAAATATTGCTAAATTCCTTTTTAGGATGAGAGAATTTACTCAATTTTACTCAGATGAAAAAATAGTCCAACAACCGGTTGGACAAATTACTTAAATAAGCCTAATTATAACAAATATTTGTTAAGTAAAAAGGGAAAGCAATATGTAATTTTAGGTTAGCTCAAGAATTAGTGCAAGCAGTTCTTGCACAATTATCAACGGATGCGAGTAGCGATAGTGTAACTTGGTCGCTGGTTGGGTTCTCGTTGACTTTTAACTAAGCGGAAATCATGGTCTATATATAAATGTTCAAGTTGAGGAATGGCTAAATAAGCTTTTTCAAATTTTTTAACTGTACCTCTATCCATTTGATTTAATTCCAATTCTTGTTGTAAATCTATTTGTGATGTTTCTAATTGAAATTTGGTTGTTAAAATTCTGTTAAACCAATTTTCTGCATTATCAATAGTTAGAGGCTCATTTCTATTTATCAATTCTTGAAATATTCCTACATTTTGAATAAACCATTTTTCATCTTGAATTGCATATTTTTGTAAAACCATTAAATTATAAGCTGGTAATCTAGATGTAAAAATTCGCCAAAATTTTGATTGTTGTCCTGGTGCAAATCTGGCAATATTGGCGTAATAACCATTGTTATAAAATATTTGATAAGATTGTTCACGGATTCTACCTGGTAAAATATCCTGAAAAGGAATTGTAGACCAAATTGATTGCCAAATTCCTAAAATAATCGAGGTTTGTTCGCTGGGTTTGGGGTAAGGGTTGCGTTGATTTAATTCGGTAAAGTATGGTAATAATTGATTGTGATAAAATTGCACTTTAGTTTTTAGAGATTCTTGATCTTTTCCTCTCACAAGTTCTAAAAGTTGATTTTTTAGGTCTGGTGTACTGAAATTGGTTAATTCTTGTGCGGTAATGATATTGACCATTTTTGTTCACTATTTGTATTGGAACTAAAAACTAAAGGAGAGACACGATTTTAATCGTATCTCTGATGATTTTGCTCTAAACAATTACCACCAAATTCTATTTCCGTGTTCATCAACTCTAGCTTGACGAATGACATCAGAAATTTCTTCAGCATCTTTGACGTGATGGAGTGCTTTTTTTGTCCCATCTGGATATTCTACAATAAAATAAGTGGGGACTGTAATATGATCTCCTGTAATATCAGGTACATCAACTGCAACTTGTTTGGCTTTTTCTTCGATTGATTGGGGTTCTTCAGAAATTATATCTCCTGGGTTAACGGTTAAGTTTCTTTCTTTGACGTTTGGTTCTTGCTTAGAAAATCTATCTTTACTTACTGGTTGTTTAATTGGATTTTCTGGATTTTCGTTAGCCATAAATATTTATAAACAAATTTTTACTGGTACTAACACTAATCTAGAAAATCAAGTTACAAATGTTTTCTTTCTTGAGAAGGAAGTGATGTTATCTAAAGAAAGATTTAGCTAAATACAAAAATGAAGTTAATTCTCAATTCTTGATGGAGTGAAAGCAGAAGAAATTGGAGAGATTATTCAAGCAGAAAATAGGGTTAGTTTGGCCTGTAGTGTCATTAAAAAACAGTTTCCAGAAAGATAGTGCAGATCACCCACCGTCTCACAGACTAAGAAAGTAAAGGATGAGCGATCTACTTTCAAGAGCAGGTTTTTAAGAATTGGAATTTCAACCCTAAAGGTGGAATAATGAACCCTAAAGCTCGGAACTTCGACCCTAAAGCTCGGAACTTCGACCCTAAAGCTCGAAACTTCAAGCTTTTAGCTCGGAACTTCAAGCTCAAAGGTAGAACGATGTACCTTAAAGGTGGAACATTGAACCCTAAAGCTCGGAACTTCGACCCTGAAAGGTCAGAAAAACGAGTCAGTAAAAAACCTTCACTTGTAAGGAGCGATGTACCTAGCTAACATTCCTTGAATGATACTCACAGTAACATTACACCCCAAAATAAAAGCATGATGGCTTACATAGTTATTTTGTGAAATCATTAGCCTAATTTATAGATGTGGAGTTTAGTCAGGTTAGCTAAAGGGGAAACATCGCTCACCTGTGTTTCCCAAAGATCGAGCCGTGTGAGGTTAGTCAGGTTAGCTAAAGGGGAAACATCTCTCACCTGCGTTACTGTAAGATCGAGCCATGTGAGGTTAGTCAGGTTAGCTAAAGGGGAAACATCGCTTACCTGCGTTCCTGAAAGATCGAGCAGTGTGAGCTTAGTCAGTTTGGCTAAAGGGGAAACATCGCTCACCTGTGTTCTTGAAAGATATAGCTGTGTGAGTTTAGTCAGGTTAGCTAAAGGGGAAACATCGCTCACCTGTGTTCCCCAAAGAGATAGCCGTGTGAGGTTAGTCAGGTTAGCTAAAGGGGAAACATCGCTCACCTGTGTTCCTGAAAGATTTAGCAGTGTGAGGTTGGTCAATTTTAATAACGGAATTGAGTCTTTCAATTTTCTTGGGATTGAAATTGGAAGGCTTCTGTTTTTTTCAACCTGTTGCCTAATGACTGATATTTGACTCCAATCATCAACAAAGTTAACTAATTCTTGAGCAACTTTGAAAGTCCGATCATTTAAAAACTTTTTCAGAATATCATTTGCTCTTTGGTTGCCGATTAATCCCAATGTTCTCACACAGGCTGCCCGTTCTGCGGCTTTTAAATTTGTTTGATTTTCCAGATAAGGTATGATGGCTTCACCACAGGATGCTAAGACTGCTGCATCTGTCATATTTTGAGGTGGCAAAAGCTGTTTTGATAACTGAGTAAAGGCTTGAATAATTTCTGCATCATTGAGTTGATAGGCGTTTGTGTAACACCGGAGGAAAAAGAATTGCTGTGATCTAATTTTTGTAGCTTTTAATCTGTCTTTTTTCGACCGTGCTTTAGGGGAAGCATCTAAGGAAGTTTTTCCTAAAATCGCTTTTACAAGGTCAGTAGCAAACCTAGAACCATCTCTTGGTAATGCCACAGCAAACAAAATCACAGGTTGCCAGGAAGCTTCATCAGTGTTATCTGCCAATATTTGAACATCACCAATATTCACGAAACGTTCAGCAGCAAGATATTCTTTTAATGTGTTATGCAGAAATTCAATTTTCTGATCACTTGATTCCTGAAGCATCCCACTACGCTCCACCAGAGCTCGACGAATAGCTTTAGGACTAATATGAGAAAACTTGTAGCTTTCTAAAGCTTGAGTAATTTGCTGATCAGCTTCAGCCTCAGTAATTGCAGATACACCCTTACTCACCATGTAGTAAGCCAGTTGAGATAGTAATCCTTTACGAAACCGAAACTCTAACTGTCCATAAGCTTCATTAATCAACTTTTGGGCTTCAATGTTTTTCATACGTTCCTTATCCCGGCGATCTAGTAGCATTTCGCACAGCTTTTCGCATATATCAACCGGTGTTTCTGGAAGATTTTCATTTCTTGCCCGATGAAGCGCACAAACTACCGCACACAACAAGGGATTAGTGGTCAGTCGAGCTACAGATGGTGTTGCTTCAAGTCGCTGTTTTAGGCGCTTTGCCACAGGTCGTAAATCAGCAGGTTCATTCCAACTTCGTAAACGTACCTCCATTGCTTCATGCCAGCGATCAATAAAGGTGTCCCGATCAGCAGGAGTCATCGGTTCGACCCGCGCAGACACAAACCCAAGTTCAATAAACTCAAGTCTTTCCACTGCTTCAGGACGTGTTGTTACTACATAATAATTATTTGGGTAAGTATTCATTAACTGGCGAATTTCCCGCATTGTTTCATCACGCGATCGCTGCGGAACTTCATCTACACCATCAAACATCACCAAAGCACGACCACTGCTCAAAATATCATCAATCCAATTAGCAGGAGGATCAGGTAACTCTTTTGCCAGTAAAAGAGGAAATTCACCTGGTCGGGGCAAATTACCATCAGGAAAATTCCGCAAACGAATAATAAAGGGAATTTTTTGTCGCCAGTCCCCAAAATTATCTAAAACTTGAGTACCAGCTTCTCTATCAAAAATACTTAACTGAGATTTAATCAATGGCAATTTTTGTCTGGCTTTGTCTGTAGAAACAGGTTCATTTCTGGCAGATTGAACAGCAGCCCAACGCAAAAGGGTTGTTTTACCACTACCAGCAACCCCACGTATCAGCAACCGCTTTTTTTCATAAAGATGATCAAAAACTTGCTCGGCTGGGAAAGTAGTTTCCTCTGTAATTGTTAGTTCTTCAAGCTCACCTCCTAATTCTTCTACTTCTGTAATTTCCTCATCTTCATTATCTTCATTAGATAGATTTAAAGATACATAGGCAACGGTTAATGAATATCGTTTTGACTCTTTAGGTACATCAATACCAAAAAGCTCAACATCATCTAACCTATCAGCCACAGCTTTACGATAACGAACTTCATAATCTTCTGCTCGATCAACTTTACTCTCAGGACTGATTTCAATGGAAATATTATCTATTGGTACTTCTACAGCAGAATTAGAGTTTTTTTTTGCATTTACAGAAATACTTAGCTTTTCCATCCAAGGTGTTAAATGATTTAAAATCCAACAGCCTCGTTCATCTGTTCGATCATGAATAATACGGGGAATCCAACCTCCACCAGTAGAATCATATTGGCGTAACCAAACCTCACCATTTCCATTTACAAGATCAAGCCGCACAAAGTTATAACCATTGTTTTTGCTTTCAGACCATTCATGACAAGCACCTGCTGAAATAACTGTGTGTCCATTTTGAGCATCACATCGAACAAAATCTTGATGTTCATGCCCATGTAATACAAAAGTAAATTCTCGTTCTAACTGTCTACCAAAAGCGGGGTTTTCTTCAGGTACTAACCAATTTGTAGGATGATGCAAAAGGGCAATAGCAAAATCATTTTCTGAAATTTTATTAAGTAGAGTTTCCAACTGAAACCTACCTGCCATCCATAGTTTACCCATTTCTACACGACCGGCTCCTGATGATGACCATGCAGAGTTAAACCCAGCAATACCCACTCGCAAACCTGCAATTTCACGAGCATTTTCATAAATTAAATACTCCGGTTCTGTGAGTAAATGGTCATAACCATAAGTTTTTAGAAAATAAGCATAATCTTCTAACCGACTCATAATTCTTTTCCAGTCTATACCAGCATCTTTGATAAAACTGGTAATTTCATCTAGTGAACTAATACTTCCTAATCCGCTTTGCTCAAACTTCGATATTTTAGTTCGATTAACGTCATGATTACCAGGAACAAGGAAAAGATTTCTTTGCTCAATGGCTGGCTGAAAAGACTCTCGAACTGTTGTTAAAAAATCGTGCGCTTCACGAAATTGCTCACTTATTGATTTTCCATCACCACTGCCAAGATGCCCAAATGCAGCATCACCTGTAAAAAAAATCATGTCAGGTCTTAACCCATGATTTTCCTGCATTTTTTTCAAGTCTTTGCAGAGAGTATCAGTAACTCTTTTAGCATCCCAACCAGTTCGAGGTTTACAAGCATGGAGATCCGAAAGATGTAGCCAAGTCAGTATTTGAGTCATTGATAAAATTCCTGATTAATTACCATTAAATTAAGGGAATTGCCTTCCAAGCAATAAGGAGAAAAATAATTTCTAAAATGTAACTGATAAAAACAGTGGGATTTAGCAAACCATCCCAAATATAACCTTTAAGTTGGTAAGCTGTAGCCCGTTTGAGTGAATAAGACCAACTATTAAAAATGGCGGGCGCTTTCAATTTATAGTTTTCTAAAAGGGTTTTTTCAATTTCGCCTACACGGGGATAAAAGCCATGCTGAAAATGCTTCCACTGACTTTCTAAAACCCAAAAAAAGATGGGAATAGCGCAACCAACTAAAGCAAGAACGTTCTTATTCTGTTGCAGTGCAAACACAATTACAGCACCAGTTCCCGTAATACCAAGGGCTTTAATTGCCCAAATCTGCTTATTGAAGTCTTCAATAGTCGCCTGTAGGAAAAAATATTCCTGCTTCAATAACTCCAGTTCAAAGGTATCCAAGGTATTAACCTTAGAAGAGGTAGAAGGTTGAGAATTAGACATAAGTCCTATAGTAATAACACTTATTATTTATACCATATTACTTGAAGTATGTCATATAAACTTATAATTATTCTTTTATATAGGATTTATATTACACAACCTATAGACTAGCTATTGTAGCAAAAGATTATAGAGGTGTCTTAACTCTGGTCTTATGGTTAAATGTACCTAACCAAAAGTTTTAATGACAGCTTTTTTACAAAGGTTGTAATAATTTTTCTATGTACAGCATTCGTGTTTAATATCTGCGGAATGTGGGCTTCAAAATTTTAGTTGATAATTTGGTTTGAGTAAAAGGGTAAAGAAGCTTTACCCCTTAATAATTTGTGATTAAGTTAAATCTCTCTACTTTTTCTCAGGTAAATTTCTGGGGGGAATTTCCCGACCTTGATAAAATCTCCTTTCTAATTTACCTAAACCAAACCAAATGCTGACACCCGTAATAACAGTTAATGTTAAAATGGTAGTGGTGAAAATTTCTGTTTGATTGTGGAGTAAAGTTAATACAGCCCAAATCACAATAGTTATTACACCTACACTTACTCGTAACTTTTGGATGTTTTTCAAGGCTTGACTGCAACTAGCACATTTTTCTGTGTGGGAATGGTATCTATCTAGTAATAATTCTTTGGGTAGTGGTGGTGAAAAAGTTTGACCAGGGAAGGGATCAATACTGTATTGATTTACCCAGGAACGTAATTGAAAGACAAATAAATCGGCTTTTGTGGGTAAATAAAAGGCTTTTGTAAAGTTTTGAGTTCCTCCTTTTTGTTCTAAATAGCGTTCTTGATAATGGAGGAAAATTTGATCGTCTTCTAATATGGCATTTTGACCGATGTGTGAGTACCAACGGGGTGTAAGTTTGAGAAATAATCCAGGGATTTTAGAGGAGAATTTGAAGGGAAAACGGGCAAATAAACGACATTCACCTTTACGAATGGGTGTGGCATAAACTACTGTTAATGTTCTACCAAATTGTTTTGAGGTGAGGTCGTGCCACATTAAACCGGGAGCAATAAAAGTAGTATTTTGTCTGCCTAATGTACCTTTGCGGGGTCCTTGTTCCCAAGTTCCTTTAAATCCCCATTTTCCTGATTCTACTATTTCTAATTCTACGGGTGAGACATTGACTCTGTTACCTACTGTGCGATGATGGGTGTAGGGAATATGGCTAGAGTCGAGGACGTTTTCGATTAAAGTTAGGGCATCATAGGGTAAATCTCGAAATGTGTTGAGACAAACCCAGTCATCAGGTTCTTCTTCTAGGGGTTCAATGATGGGAACTTTGGTTTGGTCTGCATTTTCTGGATTACCTGCATAAACAAATAACAGTCCTTGACGGACGGTGGTGGGGAGGGATGTAACGCAGGCACGTTGAGAGGTTTCTGCTTGGCCTCCGGTTGGTTGTTGGGGGATGCGATCGCATCTTCCATTTCCATCAAAAGCCCAACCATGATAAGGACATTCTAACAACCCATCTTCATTAATTCGACCTTCGGAAAGTGGTGCTAATCTGTGGGGACATTGGTCAATGTGCGATCGCCATTTTTCCTCTTTTTTATCCCACCACAACACTAAATCCCTCTCTAACAAAGTAAAGCGTGTAGGACGGGATTTATCTAAATCTTCTACATAATGGACAGGATACCAAACCTCTCGCCAGTCAAACTGTTCGGGATCTAGTCCACCAGCAGGCAGGTTTTGGCTTGCGATCGTTCGGGATGTTACATTCACAGGAAGATCCTCTGTTTGGCAATAGTTGAGATTGGTAATCTATCCAAAATGTAACAATTTTTTAAGCTTTGTAACCAGCAAAGGGAAAGGTAAAATAAATTTCTTCTTTCCCTTTCTCCTCATACTTAATCAAAATGACTCATCTGCTGTCATTTCCTGTTGTTGGTGGCTATGCCATAACTTGCCCAAAACAAAGGTGAATGGAGGGAGGAAAATTCGCAAACTACTATCCCGCAAATGGAATGCACCACCAGAAGTAGAAATTAACATATCTACTCCACAAAAATCACCATACCAATTAGGAATCTTTAAACCTTGTTCTGATACAGTTGTCCCGCCAAGATTCATCGCTACTAAAAGCGGTTGCTCATCGGATCTACCATGAATCAGCACACACCATAAACCATTACTTCTAGAGCATAAAAGTGTGCGAGTTCCATGCTGAATTAATTGACTATTAAACCTAATTTCTGCTAACTTGCCAATTAATTGAAAGGTTGCCTGATCTTGACTATAAGGTGCAAAAATTTTGCGGTTAATCGGGCCAAATTCCCACACACAAGCAGGATTATCAAATAAATCTTCTCGCACATAACAATCATGACCAATCCACTCTCCTGTTTGGTCATTTTGATGCATTCCCAATGCCCCAGAAAACTCTTGTTCTGTACCTTGATAAATAGAAGGAATTTCCGGCCCTAAAATCAGACAAGCCAAGGCAAAATGCATACGAATACGACTATCATCTTCATTTGGTATTCGACTTAAAAATTCATGCAGCATCCTTGTAGTATCTTGGTTATCGAGGAACATAATATTATTCCTCCAACCGCCATGATACTTTTGAGATGGAGCAAGAAAACCACAAAAATAGTCAGCGAAACCCCCCAACCAATTGCCATCACCAATAGAGTGTTTAATAGTGTAGTAAGTGGGATAATCTAAAATTCCCGAAAACTTAGCACTGTTGTAAGCAATTAATTCTTCATGGGTACTACCAGCGTGTTCTGCTATCTGTATAAACCTTTTTTTCCCTAAAAATGTGGCATACCTCAATACTTCTTCAACGGAAGGTTCCCAAAAATCTAGCCCAATATGTCGGGCTGAATCATAACGGAAACCATCAACATCTGTAACAGCTAACCAATATTTAAGATGCTGAGTAATTAACTCACGCACATAAGTATTCTCTGTCCGCCAATCTTCTAAAAAACCGAATAATCTCTGATTAATCATATCAGTATATTCAGTTCCATGAAACAAAGCAGTATTACGAGCTTCTATCGGAAATGGTAAAACAGCAACAGGATCACCTTGCACATATTTGAACTCTCCCCCTACAGGTCCCCCATATTCTTCCCAATTAATACTATCCGCAAGATGATTATTTACCACATCTAGAATTACTGCAATATCAGCTTTATGGGCTGCGGCTACTAATTCTTGCAAAATTGCCAATGTACCTAACCGGGGGTCAACCATCAGTAAATGAATCGGATGATAACCATGATAACCATCAGGATTATTAACATAAACTGGGCTGACAATAATCGCCCCGACTCCCAAAGATTTTAAATAATCTAGTTTTTCAACTACACCTTTTATTGTCCCACCATGACTAGCATAAGGTGAAATTGGATCATATTTTACTGCACCTAATTTTGTGCGATGATGCTCATTAGTACCACGAGCAAATCTGTCCAAAATAATTGAATAAAAAAGACGTGCTTCCCAATTATCTGGGCCAGGGGTAATTTCTACACTGGGTTTAGGCCCATATACGGGCTGATTATTGACAAATCCTAAAAATGATGATTCAATTTCGGTCATTGACCGGGGGGCTTCATCACAAACTAAGAGAAAGCGAGATTGTTGGCTTGTATGTTCATTACCAGAAGTATCAATATAACCCAATCTGTAATAATATCCTCCTCCATTTTCCACAGGTGGAAGAATCACAGAAAACATTTTAAAGCCGTTTTCTAAAATCCCTTCTGTTTGAGCTGTAACTTTACCTATATCAGAGTAACCTTGACCATCATTAATTTCATAAAATACCTCTCCATGATCGGGATTTTTGGATAATGCCACCCCAAATTTGATCCAAATTTTTTCATGGCTTCTAAATACCCATGTATAAGGTGCAAGAGCAGGTTCAAGATGTACTTCGCAGTATTCTTCAAAGTAACGCATAATTCAACTCTACAAATATTTGCATATCATAATGAATGAATTTATGAAAATGTTTTCTAATGCTATGAAACTAAATTATAAATTTGTGTGTAGAAACGTTTCTGGGAACGTCTCTACAAAAATATTTTTTATCTTTTGAGATTATCCACTAACTTCTTTTTGTCCAGAAGAGAGAAAGTTTTGCTCTAGACCTCGAAATTGCAGAAAATTATACAAAGTGATAGAGGTGAGCAAAATCAATAAACCTTCTATAACCATTAAAAAACCAATTCCCCTGCCTGTTCCTGTTTCTAGCAATTGTCCGATAGTATTAGCCAATAACCCATCAGAAGATAGCATGGGTTCTAAAATTTGGTCGGCTAGTGGACTAGCGCTTAAGTTACCAAAAGCTAAACCTAAACCGGTGATGCCACCAAATAAGGAAAAAACCCTGCCTTGGACATTGGGATTAATGTTAGTTTGCCAGATTGTACTATTACTACCCATAATAATGGGGATAGTAAAGAAGGAAATAAAAATTCCTATAGCAATTGTGGGAATAAATGGTTTAAACCCAGCAATAATTAAACCTACACCATTTAAAGCAGAAAATGTCAACAAAGTAGAAATTGATTTTTTGCCACCTCCCCAAATACTCATCAGGATACTACCACAAACCATTCCTAAGCCGGCGATGGACATGACGCTACCAAATGTAGCGGTAGAGGCAAAGGATAATATTAATGGATCAATTAAAACTGTGGTTAATCCATTGATAAAGAAATATAAGGTCATAAAGGCCATGAGAATGATTAAAAATAGCTGAGAAGAAATAAGTTCCCAGCCATAAATAATCTCGTTGAATATAGCAAATATGCCTTGTCCTAATTTTTCACTTGGTTCAGGTTGGGGAATATAAACAAATATTAGTGTAAAGAAAGCGATAATATATGTACCTATATCAATCAGTAATAAACCTTTTAGTTCTAAACCAGCAATCAGTATACCTGCAAGAATAGGAGCAGTGAGCTGTCCTACTGCGGTACTAAATTGAATTAAACCATTAGCTCTACCAATTTGCTCTTTAGGAACCATCATCGGGATGGCCGCAGCTTTAGCCGTCATTTGGAAAGAGCCACATACTGATGTTAAAAATGCTGTTACATAAGTATGCCAAAGTTGGAGGTTGTCGGTTAAAAGAAGTATGGCTAATGTGAGTGTAATTAAAGCCGCAGCTACATCACTAATGATAATGGTCCAACGACGATTCCAGCGATCTACTAGTGCGCCGACGATGGGGGTAATTAACACACCTGGTAAGGTAGTAAAAAATATGACTAAACTTAATTGGGTCACTACGTGAGTATTTTGATATACCCAGATACTTAAACCAAAACCTGTAAGACGAGTACCAATTTCAGACAAAGACTGGCCAAGCCAAAATAAACCAAAACTTTTGATTTCTTTAATTAAAGTAAGTAATTGACCGATTGATTTCATCATTGAACTGAGTAATTTATAACTACAGGAGTGTAAGGTTAAAGAAACTGTGAATTAATTTTTTGCTATTTCCATAACTATAAAATATTATACTGCTGTTAGACTTGGTTTTATTGGTTCAAGGCCAGTATCTTTGATTAAATTAAATAGTAGTGCAAAATTAAATTCACAAGTGGGGGTAGACGGTGCAGGAAAAGAATTTGTGTAATTTATTCTGCTTGATTATTTAACTCCCGACGATTCAGACAATAAATTTAGTAAAAATTATGACCATTATAATTTAAGCGCGTGACATTTGTGACAATAGTTTCTAGTGCAGTATTGCGGAAATAACCATCCAGTTGCAAAAGCTAGAAATTACTATTTAATTAAGCTTTCTTCCCTTCTGCCTAGCCTAATGGCAGCCGCCTTGGCGGTACTGCCTCCTTGCACTAACAACGGTTTGTTTTGAGTTTGATGGCAACTATGGCAATCGGATTTGAGTTGTGAATTAACTCGTGGAGAGCAGGGAAAAGGTATGGTTTATAAATGATTTAAAATTGCTATATTGGAATTGAAAAAGTTTGATTACCTCAATCCGTAAATAAACACACTTCCTATATGGTTGGTAGTTTGGATCAAGTAAGTAGGTGAGATTTGATGATGAATTAATAGTTAATTCTCAATGATAAAAACAGTTTAGTTATCAATTAACTAAAGCGGAAATTGAATCAGGCTTTTGATTGTTTAGTTAGATTTTGATTTTTCCAACCAAGCGGTGACAATTTCTGAGAAGATGACTGTTAAAGATTTGGTGATTGACCAATTAGGATAATGGGTTTTCATTTTACGTAGGTCGCTATAATAACATATATGATCTCCTTGACGATTTTGATCAACATATTCGTAGATCATTTTTTGGTTAGTTAAGGAAGCAACTATTTCAAAGGCTTCTAAAATTGAACAAGTATTTTCTTTTCCTCCACCAATGTTATATACTTCTCCACTGCGGGGGGAGTTGATAAACTCTTCAATAAATCTAGCTACATCATAGGAGTGAATATTGTCCCGGACTTGCTTACCTTTGTAACCAAATATTTTATAGGTGCGGTTTTCGATGTTGCATTTCACCAGATAGCTGAGAAATCCGTGCAGTTCCACACCGGAATGATTTGGCCCTGTTAAACATCCCCCTCTTAAACAACAGGTTGGCATTCCAAAATAACGGCCATATTCTTGAACCATGATATCGGCAGCGACTTTAGAAGCACCAAACAAGGAATGTTTAGATTGGTCAATGCGAAAAGATTCAGGAATCCCATGTTGATAGTTAGGGTCGGCATAATCCCAACGTGTTGCTAACTCGTTCATGGGTATTTCATTGGGTGCATCTCCATAAACTTTGTTAGTGGACATCTGGACAAAGGGGGAGGTGGGGACAACTTGCCGGGTAGCTTCTAACAGGTTGAGTGTCCCGACGGCATTCACATCAAAATCATCAAAGGGAATTTTTGCGGCTAAGTCGTGACTAGGTTGTGCGGCTGTATGAACGATCGCCTCTGGACGCAAACTATCAATTAAATTTAATACTCCTGTGCGATCGCGTATGTCCAACTCATGATGCACAAACCCTTTTACTTGAGATGTTAAACGTTGTTGATTCCAGCGTGTATCTCCTTGGGGTCCAAAGAAAACTGCTCTTTGATTGTTATCAATCCCGTGAACAGCCCAACCTTGACTGGCAAAGTAGACACAAACTTCTGAACCGATTAATCCTGATGAACCTGTTACTAGTAATTTTTTCATGTTTTGATACTAAATTTTAATTTTTTTGCAATTTTGTTTGTAATAATTTGGCTTTCTCTTCCGGTGTCATGTTTTTCAGTTTGACGAAGGCTTGAGCGATTTTCTCTGTCCTTCCGGCTTGAGTTTCCTTAGCTAGTAAGAGTTTGGCCATTTGTTCGATAGTTACGGTATCAAATAATTCTCTGATACTCAAATCCACTGAGAAGACTTTTCTTAACCGGGTATGTACCTGTGCTGCTAATAAGGAATGGCCGCCGAGTTGGAAGAAGTTATCACTCACCCCTACCTTGTCTAGTTTTAGGATTTCTTGCCAGATGTAAACTAAGGTTTCTTCAATGGCATTTCTGGGGGCGATGTAATTTTCTTGGCTCAGTGTGGGGGCGGGCAAGGCTTTCCGGTCTACTTTATTGTTGGGTGTTAGGGGCATTGCATCTAGGAACACCCAGAAGGAGGGCAACATATAATCAGGCAATTGGGTTAATAAATATAACCTCAAAGCCTCAATAGTTGGTTGTTCGCTGCCAGGTTGCAGGACTAAATAAGCTATTAAACGGTGATCGCTGGTGGCTGTGACTACGGCTTGAGCGATCGCCTCATGGCTATTTAGCACTGTTTCAATTTCACCCAATTCTATGCGGAAACCACGTATTTTTACTTGGTAGTCTAACCGTCCTAAAAATTCAATTTCCCCATTTGGCAACCATCGGGCTAAGTCTCCAGTGCGATAAAGTCTTGCACCGGGACTTGTGGCTAAAGGATGGGGGACAAATCTTTCTGATGTTAAAGCTGGTCGAGATAAATAACCCCGTGCTAACCCGTCTCCACCAATGTATAATTCTCCAGCAATGCCCACGGGAACAGGATTTAAGCCACTGTCTAAAATGTATAGTGAGGTGTTAGCAATTCCCCTGCCAATGGAAAGCGCGTCTGAAGGTTGTTTTACCTCCTTAACTGCTGACCAAATGGTGGTTTCCGTAGGTCCATATACATTCCATAATTCTACTTGCAAACTTAGTAAACTTGTAGCTAAATCTACAGGTAAGGCTTCCCCACCGCAAAGGGCACAAAAATCATTTTGAGGTTGCCAGCCTGCATTTAACAATAATCGCCAAGTGCTGGGGGTAGCTTGCATGATGGTGGCTTGGGATTTTTGCAGTAATTGATTTAACTTAAAGCCGTCTTTGGTAGTTTCCCAGTCAGCAATGACAACTTTTGCCCCACTAATTAAAGGTAAGAACAGTTCTAAACCAGCAATATCAAAAGATAAGGTTGTAACTGCTACTAATGTATCCTGAGAATTTATACTTAGATTTGTTTGGAAACTGCGGAGGAAATTGACTACAGATTGATGTTGAATTTGTACCCCTTTGGGTCTACCTGTAGAACCGGAAGTATAAATGATGTAGGCTAATTGGTGAGGGTTGGTTGCTACTGCTGGTAATGTGGGCGGTTGTTGATAAGCGGTTTCTAGGAATAGGGTTTTGGTGGAGATGATTGGTAGTTGGTTGGCCAAGTCCGCTTCAGTAATGACGATACCAGCTTGAGAGTCTTCTAGCATCCATGAGAGGCGATCGCTTGGGAAGGTCGGGTCAAGTGGTAAATAAGCAGCCCCGGCTTTGAGGATGCCCAATAACGCCACTAATAAACCTGCATTACGATGTAAACACACTCCCACCAAACTTTCCCGCGTCACTCCTAACTCTATGAGTTTTTGGGCAACTTGAGAAGATTTGTATTCTAATTCAGCATAGGTTAACAAGGTTTCACCAGCTAATACAGCAGGTGCGTTGGGAGTTTTAGCCGCTTGTTGACTAAATAAACTATGGATAGTTGCAGGTGGGTAAACTGGGTTTTCACCTATACCCATGTTGATAATATTTGCTTTTTCATCTGGTGATAATAATTCAATTTCACCTAAATATTGGGGTTCATCTAATACAAACCCGGTTAAAATTTGTTGGAGTTGATGTAAAAGATTTTCCCTTTCTGCAACAGTCCCGATATTTTGACCAAAAGCCAAAGTGAGAGTTAAACCCTTACCAGGTAAAGCATACAAACTCACTGGGTAATGATTTTTTTCTACAGATTGGACAGAGTGAATGTCTAACTCCCGCTTTTCATTTCGCAAACCTTCTTCTACCGGATAATTTTCATAAATCACGATAGACTCAAACAGAGATTCACCTCTAGGAATATCACTCCAACCTTGGATATCCACTAAACGAGAGTGAGAATATTGATTAATCATTGAGAGGCGATCGCGCAATGACCGCAACCAATCACCAAACGGTGTCGCAGCATCCAAGTTTAGCCGCAGAGGTAAAGTATTGATAAACAAACCAACCATTTCTGCAAAGCCACTTAATTCTGTAGTCCGACCGGAAACAGTCACACCAAAAACAACTTCCTCACTACCACTATAACGACTTAACAATAAACCCCAAGCAGCCTGCACCAAAGTATTAACAGTAACTTGGTTTTTCTGTGCCAATGCTTTTAATTGTTCATAAATTTCCGCATCTAACACAGTTTGTAAACTTTGATAATCTGATTGATGAGATTGAGAATTAGTTAACCCGAAACTGGTAGCAGTTTCTAAACCATTTAACTCTTGCTTCCAGAAAGATTCACCAGAGTTTTGTTTTTGCAACCATGCAATAAAATCACGATAAAGCGGAGGCTGGGGTAAATTAATTGCTTGA
This sequence comes from Nostocaceae cyanobacterium, assembly GCA_035299225.1. Classification (GTDB taxonomy): domain Bacteria; phylum Cyanobacteriota; class Cyanobacteriia; order Cyanobacteriales; family Nostocaceae; genus DATGXB01. Next base: position 38,831 of record DATGXB010000142.1, read on the forward strand.
CCTTGGCTTTGGGCTTGATAAACAGCCACCACTTCCCGAAACACTAAAGGTAAAGACCAACCATCAATTAATAAATGATGATGTGTCCAGATGAATCGCCATTTTTGATCATCAATCCTGACCAAATTCATCCGCATTAACGGGGCGGTTTCTGTCCCTAAATTTTGTTGGCGGTCGGTAGTTAATAAATCCGACCATTTACTATTGATTTCTTCCTTAAATTCTCGCCAATCTGTATAAATAAACGGTAAAATTACACTGCGGTGAATGCGTTGTAAGGGTTTGGGTAAATCACGCCAAACAAAACTAGCCCTTAAACTAGGATGACGTTGAATGCAATATTCCCAACTAGCTTTAAACAGATTTATATCTAAATTTCCGTCAATTTCTCCAGTGATTTGTTGTAGGTAAACATCCTGTGCAGCTTCAAAATTAGTATGGAATAAAATCCCCTCTTGTACGGGTGACAAGGGATAAATATCTTCTACATCTGTAGTTCCCGCTAACACAGTATTTAATTGTGGAGAAGTCAAACCAGCTAAGGGGAAATCAGTAGGTGCATAATTTTGAGTTTGGCTGAGAGTTAACAGATTTTGCAAACTGCGAGTAAAGTTATCTGCTAATTTTTGAATCGTCGCTGGTTGATGTAAAGCCCGACTAAAACCAAACTTAACGTGTAATTGTCCCTTAGCAACAAAACTGGTAATTTCTAACTGGAAACAACGCTGGTTTTCTGGGTGTCTGGGTAGTCCTGAGTTTTCAACGGCTGGGCTAAATGGAGAAGTTGGGGGTAAACTTTCATCAAATTGACCCAAATAATTAAAGAGAATACCAGCCGGAATTGATGGTAATTGATTTGCTAATTCTGATTTTTGGCTAAGGATACCGTAGCTAAAACCGTTATGGGGTAAATTCCCTAATTGAGTTTTAACTTTCGCCAAGGTATCTAATAAGTTGCTTTCACCTTGGGAGAATTTGCAGGGATATAAAGATGTAAACCAACCTACAGCATCGGTAATATCAACCTGACTAAAATCACCCTCTCTTCCATGACTTTCTAAAGCCATTAATACTTCTGATTTACCCGTCCAGTCAGCAATAATATTCACTAAAACTGCTAGTAAAGCCTCTTGGATACGGGCTTTTTGGGTGCGGGGTAATTCCTGTAATAGTTGATGGGTTTCGGCAGGGGTAAAAGTGCATTCAATTTCTTGGGCTGAATCTTCACTATTACTATTGGTATTAATAGCAAAATCCAGAGGTAAGTTAAAATCATTTGCTGTTTGTGCAGTCCAGAAACTTAAATCCTGTTGCCAATTTTCCGTTAAATTTTGGACATAATTAGCCCATTGGGGGAAACCCACATTATGCACAGTTAAAGCAGTTTCTTGAGTTAAGGCTGTAGCGAGATTTTGTAAAATTACCCGCCAGGAAACACCATCAACAATTAAATGATGAATTATTAGTAATAATTTATCTGGTTGATTTTCATCGGTGGAGAAATAAACCGCCTGGAAGAGAGTCCCATTTTCTAAATTTAATTGGGATTGATATTGATTGGCAATTTCTCCAATATTTTGATTTGCGGTTAACTCCACCACATCAAAAGCCACTAAATTGCTTTCTTCTCCTAAAAATTGTTGCCAACCAGTGGGAGTTTGTCGGAATCTTAACCGGAAAGCGGGGTGAATTTTGGCAATTTGATTTACAGCCGCTTGCAGTTGATTTGGTGTAAATGCTGGTTTAATATCCAGTAAAATTGCCTGATTCCAATATTCGGGACGGGTTAAATTTTGTTGGAAAAACCAGTTTTGAATCGGGGTTAAAGGAATTTCCGCACCGACGGGAAGCTGTACATTAATTTGGGGAGAGGTGGTAGTTTTGACCTTTTTCGCTAAAGTGGAAATTTGGGGATTTTGGAATAAATCTTGAGGAGTAAAGTAAAATCCAAATTCTCGCGCTTTAGCAATTATTTGTAAGCAAAGAATAGAATCTCCACCTAATTCAAAGAAGTTATCTTGAGTACCGATGCGGGGAACTTGTAAAACTTGTTGCCACAAATTAGCCAAAATGCTTTCTATTTCATTTTCTGGGGCAATATATTTATCTGTGACGGTATTTACTTCTTCTGGTGCAGGTAAAGCATTAAGGTCAATTTTACCGTTTGGTAATAATGGCCAAGTTTCCACGCGAATAAATAAAGCGGGAATCATGTAATCTGGCAAAAGTTGGGAGAGTTGGAATCTCAGTAATTTTTGCCAATTTTCGGGAGGGGTGGGTATTTCTAAATAAGCAACTAAGCGATTAGGTTTACCAGGAGAAACCACTGCTTTAGTAATAGCCCGGACTACTCCCGGTTGCGCTTCTAAGGTGGTGGTAATTTCGTTAGTTTCAATACGGAAACCGCGAATTTTGACTTGATGATCTATTCTGCCTAAAAACTCAATTCTGCCATCTGGTAAAAATCGGGCTAAGTCACCAGTGCGGTACATCCGACTACCAGGAATTAGGGTAAAAGGATCGGGTAAAAATTTCTCGGCTGTGGCTTTATTGGCATTCCAATAACCCCGTGCGATTTGCGAACCCCCGACAAATAATTCTCCTGGTGTACCAACGGGAACGGGTTGTAAATTCTGGTTGAGAATATATAGATTTGTGTTATCAACAGCTTGGCCAATGGGGATAATTTCAGGATTTTCTAATTCTCCACATTGATAATAAGCCACATCAATTGTAGTTTCTGCGGGTCCATAAAGGTTAACTAAAGGAATCGCTAAAGTTTGTTCAAATTCCTGCCAAACTCGTTTTTTCAGTGCTTCCCCACCGCTAAATACTAAGCGCAAACTAGCACATTGATTTAGTCCGGGTTCAGCCAATAAAATTTCTAATAAACTGGGGACTAATTGTAGTAATGTGACTTGTTCTTGTTGGATAGTTTGCACTAAGTAAGCGGGGTCTTGATGTCCACCGGTTTTGGCTAAAACTAATTTTCCTCCGGTCATTAACGGAGTCCAAAATTCCCAGACGGAAGCATCAAAACTAAATGGCGTTTTTTGTAAAATTACGTCGCTATTTTTGACTGCAAAGGTGTTAATAAACCAGGTTTGATGATGGGCTAAGGCTTGGTGAGAAATAGCGATCGCCTTTGGTCTGCCTGTTGAACCTGATGTAAAAATAATATAGGCGATATTGTCGGCAAATACTTTAATATCCAGATTTTCGCTAGGTTGCAGGGCTATTTCTTCTCTACTTTCATCTAAATAAACGGTTTCCGCATACTTACTAGCTGACCTCGCCACTTTCACATCGGAACGAGTCAGCAATAAGCTAATATTTGCATCCTCTAACATGGTTTGGATGCGTTTAGCAGGGTATTGGGGGTCAATAGGTATATAACAGCCGCCTGCTTTTAAGACCGCCAATAAAGCGCAAATCATATCTAGGGAACGGTCTAAGCAGATACCAACGGGCTGTTCTAAGGTAATACGGTTACTCAAAAATCTAGCTAACTGGTTGGATTTTTGGTTTAACTCTGCATAAGTCCAGCTTTGACCCTCACATACTACCGCAGTTGCCTGGGGATTATTTGCAGCTTGCTGGGTAAAGACTTCATGCACCCATTGATCAATATCTCCGTGAGATGCAGACTTGCGGAAAATAATTTGTTGTTCAGACTCAGTAATTAATGTTGCTGTTTCCCTGTTTGCCTGGGGATTTTTAACTAATGCTTGGCAAGCTTGGTGATAGTAATTACCGATGGTGGCAATCTGTTGACTAGTAAATAAGTTGCGGTCGTAGGTGATATTAAAGGAGAGATTAATACTAGCAACTTCTTCATTCCAACTCACTGCAAAAGGAATGCTAGTTTCGTCCAAAGATTGACCGCTAATTAATTCTACTTCTCGCCAATTTAACAGCCCTTTGTAAACATGGAAATGCACAAAGTTAAAGGAAGATTCAAACAGATTTTGATTTTTATGTAACCTTTGAATTTCTACCAGAGGGAAGCGCCGATAGGGCATAATAGCTTGTTCAGCTTGCCAAGTTGCGGTAATTAAATCTACCCAAGATCCAGAGGGTAACTGTAAGCGCAAAGGTAGAGTATTCAGAAACAAACCCAACACGCGATCGCTATCTGTTTCTGCTGGTCTACCATTACTCACTAAACCGGTGACGATTTCTGATTCCCCTGTACAAAATCCTAAAATATGGGCATGAATTGCCAATAAAACGGTTTTTAAAGGAATACCCAATTTTTGGGATAAGGATTTAATTTGTTGGGATATTTCATCAGCTAATGTTAAATCAAATTTACCCATACTGGGCTGATGTGATGGCAATTTGTTCTCAGTCCAGCGTGGCAATTTGGTAAAAGGAATTGCTGATAATTGATTTTGCCAAAATTCCCGATGTTGACTATCAGCTAGTGCTTGTTTTTCTAAAGCAATAAAACGAGAATAAGGTAATGTTGGAGGTGATGCAGGTGCAGGTACACCCCGATTTAAAAGATGGAGATATAAACCCGTTAATTCTGATAGGAAATTTGCTAAACTCCAGCCATCTAAAATAGCATGGTGTACGGTGACAGTAGTTTGCACTACATTTTCCGCTAACAGATGAATATTAAATCTGATTAATGGGGCTTGGGTATAATCAAAGCGGTTTAATCTTTCCTGGCTGATAAATTCTTGAATGGAATTATTTTGTTGTTCTTCAGTTAAACCTGTTAAATCAGTAAAGTTAATTTTGGCTGATACTGTTTTTAAAACTGCTTGTATTGGTTCACTAAATCCTGATAAGTAAAAGGCGGTTTTTAAAATCGGATGTCTGGTGAACATTTGTTCATAAGCTTGTTGCCAAACATCTATATTTACCGGAATTTTTAACCGGAAACTAAAAACATCATGATAAGTTGTGGACTCTTGGGAATACTCACCATGAAATAACATTCCGGCTTGTAGTTGGGCTAAAGGATAAGCATTTTCGGCGATATCTTCTAGTTTTGCTTTGTCTGCGGCTGTGACTAAAGCAAAGGGCTGGTCGGCTAATTCGCTATTTTCTGCTGTTTCTTCGGTGTCTAATAATGCGGCTAATTCTGCTAAAACTGGATGAGTAAAAATTTGTTCTAATTTTAAACTTAATCCGGCACTTTGGGCTAAGGACGCAACCCGAATACTGCGGATAGAGTCACCACCCAAAACAAAGTAATTATCAAATCTTCCTACCTGATTAATATTTAAAACCTGTTGCCAAATTTTGGCTAATATTTCCTCTGTGGCTGTAGTGGGAGGAACAAATTCTACATCTAAATTTTCTCTTTGAATTTCTGGCTTAGGTAATGCTTTCCGGTCAATTTTCCCATTCGCTGTGAGGGGGAATTTATCTAAATAAACTATCTGTGCCGGAATCATGTAATCTGGTAAACGTTGCTGTAAATAATGGCGTAAAGCTTCTATTGTTGGCTGTTTTCCAGGTTCACAAACTAGATAAGCAATTAAATATTTTTCCTCTGTTGTCTCATCAGTCTGCACTAAAACTAATGTTTCCTGAACAACAGGATATTGACTAATTGCGGTTTCAATTTCGCCAATTTCAATTCTAAAACCACGAATTTTGACTTGATAATCTATCCGTCCTAAATATTCTAAATCCCCATTCGGTAAAAATCGTCCTAAGTCACCACTGCGATATAAACGTGATTCTTGTCCGTGAAAATTAGCGGTAATAAATTTTGTGGCTGTTAATTCTGGACGATTCAAATAACCACGGGCTACGCCATCTCCACTGATATAAATTTCCCCAATGACACCGGGAGGCAGGAGATTTCCGTAATTATCAATAATATAAATATTTAAGTCGGGAATTGGTTCACCAATTAAACTCGCTGCTGCTGTTTCTACGTCTTTTTGAGTAATCTTCCTATAGGTGACATGAACGGTAGTTTCGGTGATTCCGTACATATTAACTAAGCGGGTTTGTTCTCCATGACGTTGAAACCAAGGACGCAAACTAGCTAGGTTTAAAGCTTCACCACCAAAAATAATGTAACGGAGGGGATTTGGTGTTAAAATTGCATTGGCTTCTACTGCTAATAATTGGGCAAAAGCTGAGGGAGTTTGATTGAGAACAGTAACTTTTTCGCTGCGAATTAGTTCTAGGAAACTTTCAGGATTACGACTGATTTGATAAGGAACAATTACTAATTTTCCACCATGTAATAATGCCCCCCAAATTTCCCACACGGAGAAGTCAAAAGCGTAGGAATGGAAGAATGTCCAAACGTCGTTTTGATTGAAGTTATACCAATGTTGGGTACTACTAAATAAACGAGTGACGTTGTGTTGAGTGACTAATACGCCTTTGGGTTGACCTGTCGAACCCGATGTATAGATAATGTAAGCGCCAGCGTCAGGATCTAAGGTGTCAAACTCTATGCTATCAATGCTTTCTTGCAGATATGGGGCGTTTTCTGCATCTAAGCAGATATGGGGGAGGATATCAGGAAGCTGGGGACTAATAGCGGTGGTGGTGAGGATTAATTCCGCTTGACAGTCGCTAATGGTAAACTGGATGCGATCGCTTGGATAACTGGGATCAACTGGCACATATACGCCGCCTGCCTTGACAACAGCCAACATGGCAATAATTAAATCAGGAGTGCGATCGCCACAAATCACCACTCTTTTTTCTGGAGTAATTCCCTGTTTTTGCAGATATCTCGCTAATTGATTAGACTTTTGATCTATTTGTTGATAGGTAAAGTTTTGATTGTTAAAAGTTAAAGCTATTCTCTCAGAATAACGGCTAACTGTTTGGGCAAAAATTTCTCTCAAAGTGGTTTTCGTCGCCACCTCATTTTTAGTATCTTCCTGTTGGGGAGAGGGATTTTCTAATAATAATGATAAAGATGCTAGATTTGCTTTGGCATGATTCGCCATATTAATCAGCAAATTATAGAACTGTTCTAGCAACAATTCCATAGCTACCGCATCAAATCGCGCCCCATTATAACTTAATTTTAAAGATAAAACTTCCCCAGGAATTACCACTAAAGTTAAGGGGTAATGGGTAGCCTCGGTAAAAGAGGATTCAGGAACACTTAAACCAAAATTTGTCGCTTTGAGAGATTTATCAACAGGAAAATTCTCAAAAGCTAACAAACTTTCAAATAATGTTTGTCCTCTGGGAACATCACTCCAACTTTGAATATCAGATAAACTGGTGTGTTCAAATTGGCGCATTTGGGCTTGTTGCGCCTGCAATTCCTGTAACCAGGTATCTAAACTTTTTTCACCATCAATTAAAATTCTCAATGCCAAAGTATTAATAAAAGGGCCAATCATCCCTTCTACATCTGGTAATTCTGGGGGTCTACCTGCAACAGTAATTCCGTAAACTATATCATCATTTCTACTATAGCGATTTAATAAAATTGCCCATGCACCTTGGATGACTGTGTTTAAAGTCACACTACAATTTTGGGCTAGTTTTTGTAATAAAGCGGTACTTTCTGGGGATAAAATTCGTCTAATTTCTACACTTCTAAAACCTTCCTCCGGCTGATTTTTGTTAATCATTAATAGCGGAGTTGCACTAGAAAAGCCGTGCATATATTTCCGCCAAAATTCCTCACCAGCTTGGGGATTTTGCCGTTTTAACCACGCAATAAAATCTCCATAAGGTCTAACCGGCGGTAATTTCGCCTCTGTCCCCTCTTGAAAAGCTTTATGTAAAAGTAAAAATTCTTTTAATAGAATTGGCCAAGACCAACCATCTAAAATTAAATGGTGATGACTCCAAACTAACTGCCAAGTATCATCAGTTAAACGAATTAAAGTCACCCGCATTAAGGGCGGACGATTTAATACAAAACCTTTGCGTTTATCAGCTGCTAAAAATTCCGCTAACTTGCTTTTTTGGGCTGTATTACTTAAACCCCGCCAATCTTCCTCAGCAATTTTAAAATCTAAATTACGGAAAACAATTTGCACAGGTTCGGTTTGGGCTTTGGTAACAATCGCTGTGCGTAAAATCGGATGGCGATTAATCAATGTTTGCCATGCTTTCTTCACAGCTTCAATGCAAACTGCCCCTTCTAATCGGCAATCAAATTGTTCAAAGTATACCCCTGATTCTGGTTCATATAAAGAGTGAAATAACAACCCTTTTTGTAAAGGAGTCAGAGGATAAATATTTTCTATCTGATCTTTTAAACTCATAATAACTCCTTTTATTTAATCTTCTAAGTCAGCCAGAATGGAATCAAGTTCATTTTCTGACAAATCAACTAATTGAAAATCAGTTGTACTGTAGAAAGAAGAACTATCAGCAGTTGTATCTGTAAGATATAAACGTAAATTACTAAGATAATTATCCGCCAATCTTTGGATAGTTTGGGGGTAATGGATGTTTTGACTGTATGACCAATCTATCTGGAGTTTTTCATCTTGAACACGGGCATTTATGGCTAATAAATGGGGGCGTTGCTGTTCTGTAAATACCCCCGTGCCAGTAGACAGATTACTAACACTAAATAGATTACCATGATTTGGGACATGATCAATTTGTCCTAAATAATTAAAACTAATTGGTGCTGAATATTGGTTAAATATTTCTTTTACAGATGAGTCTTCATGCAAATAACGCAATAAGCCAAAACTAATACCCTCATGGGGGATATTTCTAATTTGACTTTTAATGGCTTTAAGTAAAAGGTTTTTATCATTAGTTTCCGCAGGTTTTTCTAAGAGAAGAGGATATAAACAAGTAAACCAGCCAACGGTACGAGTTAAGTTCAGCTTTACTAATGATTCATCTCTACCATGTCCTTCTAAGTCTATCAACCAATGATTAAATTGATATGTATCGGCCAAGGTTTTGAGTAAAGCCGCGAGGAGAATTTCTTGAATATTTGCATGATAAATGGCTGTGCTTTGTTTAAGTAATGTGCTGGTTTCGCTGGGGCTTAATTGACAAATAACCGTTGCACCGCTAGCAACTGTGTTATTCTCTGTATGGGGCAAGTCTACGGCTAAAGTAGCCGTCGGGGTACTGAGAATATTTCGCCAATAAGCAATATCTTGAGTAATTTCTGCATCATTAGCTAATGTGGTTAATGTTTCTGTCCAGGTACGATAGGAAGCTGTTTTTGCTGGTAAAGAAATTTTTCTGTAAGCTTGTTGTAAGTCTTCTACTAATATTCGCCATGATACTCCATCTACTACTAAATGATGAGCGAACAGGAATAACACGTTACCATGTTTAGCCAAATTTTGAGCATAAACAACTCTCAATAAAGGCGATTTTTGCAACTGAAAACTGGCGTGTTCTTGTTCTACAATTTCCCCTAAAACTAATTCTTGGGTAATGGAAGGAACTTGATTAAAATCTTCTATTCTCAGATTTGGTTTTGTTGCTTCTCCTGTATAATACTGTTTCCAACTATCCCCAGATTGAGAGAAAGCCAACCGGAAAATATCATGATGATTAACTATAGTTTGCAGGGCATTTTCCAACTGTTTTATATCTAATTCTTCCCTGACATTTAAAGCTATAGCTTGATTCCAATGGTGGGAATGTGTCCAATTTTGGCTAAAAAACCAGCTTTGAATGGGAGAAAGGAAAACATTACCGGTTAAAGGTTCAATAATTTCTGTTTGGCTAATTAATGGTTTAGCTTTTGTGGCTAATCTGGCTAAAGTTTGATTTTCAAATATATCCTTGGGGCTAATTTCCCAACCAGCCGCCCGACTACGAGAAACTATCTGTAAACTAACTATCGAATCTCCTCCCAATTCAAAGAAATTATCATTAGGACTGACCGATTCTAACCCTAAAACTTCTGCCCAAATTTTACCTAATATTTCTTCTGTGGGAGTTTTAGCTATTTCTGGGGTGGCGCTGAGTTCCGGTGTGGGTAAGGCTTGACGGTCTATTTTACCATTGGGTGTTAATGGCCAAGCTGTCAATAAAACTATAGCATTAGGCAACATATAACTAGGAAGAATATTCGCCAAATAATCCTTTAATTTCTGACTGCTTGGGGCATTTTCTTGGGGTGCTAAAACGTAAGCTACCAAGCGTTTACGTTCTGGGATATCTTGACGCACCATCACCACCGCACTTTCAATCTGGGGATATTTGGTTAAAGCGGTTTCAATTTCTCCCAATTCTATGCGATGACCATTAAATTTAACTTGGTTATCCTGTCTACCCAAAAAGCGAATATTGCCATCTAAATCATATACTGCCCTGTCGCCTGTTTTATATAATCTTTCTCCCGATTGTTTAGCAAATGGGTGAGGAACAAAAGCACTAGCGGTTAAACCTGGACGGTTTAAGTAACCTCTAGCTAAACCTATTCCCCCAATGTAAATTTCTCCAGCCACACCAGGAGGGACGGGTTCTAACCAAGAATCTAAAATGTAAACTTGCAAATTAGCGATCGCTCGCCCGATGCTCGGTTCTCCTATTAAATGTGTACAATTCATTAAGGTGGCGCAAACTGTGCTTTCTGTGGGGCCATAAGCATTAAAACAAGTCCGGCTATCACTTCCCCATTTTCTAAATAATTCCCCTGAAGCAGCTTCTCCCGCAACTATTAAGGTTTGTAAGGTTGGTAAATCTGCGGGTGACATCGCCGCTAACAAGGAAGGAGGAAAAGTAACATGAGTAATTTTCCAGTTAGTTAAAGTTTGCCATAAAGCCGGACTAGGAAGACGATTTTCTGGGGTTTGAATGTATAAAGTCGCCCCGCTTCCCAGCGCCATAAATATTTCGGAAATAGCCGCATCAAAATTCAAAGATGCAAACTGATAAACCCGGCTATCTGGTGTGACATTAAAACTCGCAGTTTGACAACGCACTAAATTTTCAATCCCTGCATGAGTTACTAACACTCCCTTGGGTTTTCCCGTCGAACCGGAAGTATAAATTACATAAGCTAAATTCTGAGATTGAACAGGAATATATAATCTGGTGGTTGCAGTTACTTCCGTAATTTCTGATAAAGGTAAAATCTTCACATGAGAGGAAAATAATCCCACATCTGGGTTATCAACACAGAGAATTAAATTAGTCCGGCTATCTTCAACAATAAATTTTAATCTAGCTTGGGGATAGTTTTTATCTAGAGGTAAAAAGGCTGCACCCACCTTTAAAACCGCTAACATGGCGATAATATAATCAATGGAAGCATCAAAATATAGCCCGACAATTGACTCATAACCTATATCAGCTATTTGTAAACTTCTTGCTAATTGATTCGCTTGATGTTCTAATTCTCCATAGGTAATGGAATCATTACCATAAACAATAGCTATAGCTGTGGGATTAATTTCTACTTGACGTTCAAATAATTGATTTGCAGAAAGGGAATTACCTGTTGAGGAATTTTGACCACGGGCTTGATTAATTAATTGATTGCGTTCAGATAAGTTTAAAAACTCTATTGTTCTTAAATCTTCTTCCGCATTTTCTGCCAAACTCAACATGACATTCCGCAATCTGGCTAACATTGTTGTTGCATCTGTCGCCGAAAGCAATCTTGTTTGATAATTCAACTTCAACAGTAACCCATCATCAGGAATTACCCCTAAAGTTAACGGGTAATTTGTTCTTTCTAAAAATTGAATTTCATCAACTTGGAAATCTGGTTGTTTTTCTTTTAAACTCTTATCAACTGGGTAATTTTCAAAAACTAAAATACTATCAAAAAGATTTTCACCCGCAGGTAAAGAAATTAATTTTTGAATATCTGTCAGTTTACTATATTCAAATTCCCGCATTTGCACTTGATGCAATTGTATTTCTTGCAGCCAAGCAACAATTTTATTTTGAGGATTAACACTAATTCTTAAAGGTAGGGTATTAATAAATAATCCCACCATATTTTCTACATCTGGTAAATGGGTTGGACGACCAGAAACCGTCACCCCAAATACTACATCATCCCCCGCACCATATTTTTGTAAACATAACGCCCAAGCACCCTGCGCGATAGTATTTAATGTCAGGCGGTAAGTTTGCGCCATTGTTTGTAATTGGCTAAATTCTGCACCGCTTAACCGCAATTCTGCTTCTGAATAAGCAGGCTGTAAACTATCCTGAATTGTGGGGTAAAAATCAATTTTAGTAGCTGTAGAAATTCCCGCTAAAGTTGATTGCCAAAATTCCTCCGCCGCAATGCGGTTACTTGTAGCCAACCATTGAATATAATTGCGATAGTTCGGGACAGGATGTAAGTTTGGTGAGGCTTTCGCTAATGTAGTCTGATAAATTGTTAATACTTCTTTAAAGATAATTGGTAATGACCAACCATCTAAAATAATATGGTGATGACTCCAAACCCATTCCCAAGTATTGGCGTTTAACTGAATTACCGTAAAGCGCATCAACGGCGCACAATCTAACTCAAATCCTTTGCTTCTATCTGCTGCTAAATATTCTTGTAGTTTAACTTCCTGCTGGGCTGGTGTGAACTCACTCCAGTCTAATTTATCAATGGCAAAGTTAACAGCTTTTCTAATAATTTGTAATGGCTGTTCTTGATTATCCCAAATAAACCCAGTGCGTAAAACCGGATGCCTATCTATCACACTTTGCCAAGCATAGGTAAATGCAGAAATATCTAATTTACCTTTAATTTTTCCTAAAACTTGTTCAAAATATACCCCTTCTTCCGGTGCATAAATTGAGTGAAATAACATCCCCTCTTGTAAAGGTGACAAATTATAAATATCTTCTAAATCAGGATATTTAGTTTGCAGTAAATTCAGAGTATTTTGATTTAACTTAGCCAGAGGAAAATCCGACGGAGTGAAACTACTCACACCAGAAGTTAAACAATGATTGAGAATTTCCTCTAAATTTTGGCAAAAATCTGCAACCCATTGATTAATAGTTGGAGATAAATGTAAATTACTACTATATAACCAATCAATTTGTAATTCCCCATCAACCACAATGGCATTAATATCAATTAAATGGGGTCTTTCTCCTTCCGGGTTGCGAGTGGGTTCAATATCCGCATTTAATAACCGGAATAATTTATTATTACCGCTTTCATTTCTTACTTGTCCCAAATAATTAAAACTGATTTGGGGAGAATTAATCATTAAATCTGCTGCTGTTTCTGAGTTTAAATATCTTAAAGAACTATAGCCAAAACCCCGATTTGGTACAGCCCGGAATTGTTCTTTTACAGATATAATTAAATTATCTATAGTTAAATCTGTCGGTACTTCTAACCGCAGGGGGTAAAGAGTGGTAAACCAGCCCAATGTACGAGTTATATCTAATTCTGCTGCTAATTCTTCCCTGCCATGTCCTTCCATCATAATTTGTAAATGGGGACTTTGGGTAATTTGATTTAAGGTTTTGGCTAAAGCTGTTAAAAGTAAATCCTGGGGTTGGGTATGATAGGCTTTGTTAGCTTTAGTTAGCAAAACTTGAGTTTGGGCTTTGGTTAATTTTTGGGAAACTTTTTTAATGGAAGATTCTAAATTTTTGCTTTCCGAATTGGGAAAATCTAAAGGTAACTTTGCTGTTTCTCCTTGTACCGCATTTAACCAAAACACTTTTTCTGCGGTTAACTGAGAGGATGTGGCAAAACTCTGTAAAAATTGACTCCACTGCTGGAAAGATGTGCTGACTTTTTGTAGTTCATTCCCTGCAATAACTTCCGCTAAATCTTGGAGTAGTACCCGCCAGGAAACACCATCAACTATTAAATGATGAATAACAATTAATAACCTGGGAAAATGCTCTTTTCCTAAATTAAACCACACCGCAGCCGCTAAGGGTCCATGATTTAAGCTTAGATTAGTTTGCAGTCCGTCCCCTACCCTGGTCATTTCTGCATTTTGTTCCCTTTCACCCTCCGCAGATAAATCCACAGTTGCAAAACTAAATAACTCAGTATTTATATCTGCATTAATTTTTGTATAAAATTGCTGCCAAATGTCGTTTTCTTGCTCAAATCTTAACCGGAATGCATCATGATGTTTAGCCACAACCCTAATAGCTGTCGCAATGGTTTCCGGTTTTAAAGATGGATGCACTTCTAAGAGTATGGCTTGATTCCAATGATTGCGGTTCGGAATATTTAACTCAAAAAACCATTTTTGAATCGGAGTTAACCCAACTTCACCTATAGCAATAACTTGGATATTTCCTGGTGCATTCACCATTTTTGCCACTTTGGCTAATTGTTGCACCGTTTGATATTGAAAAATCTCTTTTGGGGTTAAAATTAAACCTTGGCGGCGCATTTCTGTTACTACCCGCAAAGCTAAAATCGAATCTCCCCCCAAATCAAAGAAGTTATCTAAAATTCCAATTTGTTCTATGCCTAGAACCTGTTCCCACACTACACAAATTACTTTTTCTGCTGGGGTTTGTGGTAAAATTAAATCACGTTTAACTATCCCTTGATTCCAATCAGGTACAGGTAAAGATTTCCGATCAATTTTACCTTGGGCTGTTAATGGTAAAGCTGCCAAAAACATAAAAGCAGCCGGAATCATATAATCAGGTAAATGCTCTTTTAAAGCTTCCTTTAATTTTTGACTATCTTGCTCACCATTGGGGACAATATAAGCAACTAATCTTTTATCTTCTGAATTAACACTATGAACAATTACCACTGCTTCCGCAACTTGGGGTAAAGCCGATAAAGCTGATTCAATTTCTCCCAACTCAATCCGAAAACCGCGAATTTTTACCTGTAAATCTCTTCTTCCTAAATATTCTAAATCCCCATTAATTAATCTTCTTGCTAAATCCCCAGTTTTATATAATCTTGCTCCTATTCTATTACTAAAAGGGTCAGGAATAAATCTTTCTGCTGTTAATTCAGGACGGTGTAAATATCCTCTAGATAAGCCTTTGCCACCCACATATATTTCCCCAGAAACACCAATCGGTGCTGGTTCTAAGGCATCATCTAAAATATATAAAGATAAGTCGGGAATCCCTGCACCAATTACACTTCCGCGATTTTGCTCAATATCTTCTGCTAAAATTCGGCGATAAGTAACATGAACAGTAGTTTCCGTAATACCGTACATATTAATTAACTGGGGTGAGTCGTCGCCATAGCGTTCAACCCAAGGTTTTAAACTTTGTAGTTCTAAGGCTTCACCGCCAAAAATTACCGCCCTTAAATTTAATTTATCATTAAATTCTTGGTCAGCCCGAATTAATTGCCGAAACGCCGACGGAGTTTGATTGAGAATAGTTACCCTTTCCTGTTGTAAGAGATAACGGAAAGCTTCAGGAGAACGACTTTCTAAATAGGGAACGACTACTAATTTACCCCCATATAATAACGCTCCCCAAATTTCCCACACGGAAAAGTCAAAAGCAAAGGAATGGAATAATGTCCAAACATCATTTTGATTAAATTCATACCAAGCTTGTGTATTTTCCATCAATCTAGTAACGTTTTGATGGGCAACGACACAACCTTTAGGTTTACCTGTAGAACCGCTAGTATAAATAATATAAGCTGCTTGAGTGGGGAGAATTTGCGCTCCAAAGTCTAAATTTTTAATGACAGTCGGTGCAATTTCTTCTTGGTCAATAACTATAATTTCTGGTTGGCTGGTGGGAATATCTGTTAATAAATTAGTTTCTGTAAGAATTATTTTAATTTGGCTATCTTCAGCAATAAATTCTAGTCTTTCTTTAGGATATTGGGGATCTAAGGGTACATAAGTCCCGCCAGCTTTTAAAACTGCTAAAATGGCAATAATTAATTTTTCGCTTCTTTCTAAAAAAATGCCTACTTTGACTTCTGCTTTTACGCCTTTTTGTTGTAAAAGTTCTGCCAAATCATGGGAATGTTGGTCTAATTCTTGATAGGTTAAAGTTTTACCCGCCGCACTAACCGCAATTCTTTCTCTGTAACTTTCAGCAGCTTGAGTAAATAATTCAACTATATTTTTACCTTTAACTTCTGATACTGATGCAGCCGCTAAATTTAATAATTCTTCACGTTCCTGAGTTGTCAAAAGTGGCAAAGTGTCAATCTCTGCGTCTGGAGAGTTGACAACGGCTTGTAATAATTGTTGATAGTGAGTTAATAATCTTTGGGCTGTGTCTGATGTAAATAAGTCGGTGTTATATTCTAATGCTACTATCCAACCATCCTCAGTAGGTTCTAACATTAAGCTTAAATCAAACTTAGCCCCACCATTATCTATATATATAGGTTTGACTGTTAATTGTGGTAATTGAATTTCTCCTACTGGTGCATTTTGTACTGCAAATAAAGTTTGAAAAATCGGGGGACGGCTTGGATCTCGTTTAATTCCTAGTTTTTCAACTAATAGTTCTAAGGGAATTTCTTGACGGGCATAAGCATCAATACAAGTTTGGGCAATGCGCTGTAAAAATTCTCTAAAAGAGGTTTTTCCTGATAAATTCCCTCGTAAGACTACAGTATTAACAAAATAACCAATTAAATCATTAATTTCGCTATTTTGGCGGTTAGCTACTGGACTACCGACAATAATATCAGTTTGTCCAGAGTAACGATAAAGTAGAACTTGATAAACTGCTAATGTCACCATAAAAAAGGTAACACCAGTTGATTTTGCTAGTTCTGTAATTCCTGCTGTAAGGGACTTTGGTAGTGTTTCTCGAATTACTGACCCGTGAAAACTTTGCTGTGGTGGACGTGGTTTATCTAAGGGTAAATCGAGAATTGGCAGGGGTGCGGCTAGTGTTTGTTGCCAATAATTTAAAGCTGGTTGAATAGTTGTTGATTTTAACCATTCTTCCTGCCAGATGGCATAATCACCGTATTGAATTGGTAATTCTGGTAAGTCAATTTCTCTATTTTGTACTAAGGCTGTATACAGATGAGTTAATTCTTTAACTAATATTCCTAATGACCAACCATCACTAATGATATGATGCTGATTCACTAAAAGAATTTGCTCGGTTTCTGTAATCTGATACAAGATGACTCGCATCAGAGGTTCTTGAACAAGGTTGAATTGATGCTGGGAGTCTTGGGTAATTTGTTGTATTACCTCTTGTCTGTTTGCTGCTAAAGAAGGATTAATTACTTTGCGCTCAATGCGAAATTCTCTCTGCTCATAAACTAATTGTACTGGTTCTCCATCCTCTACTGCAAAGGTGGTTCTCAGAATTTCATGACGTTGAATAATTTGCTGAAAAGCTGATTCTA
Organism: Nostocaceae cyanobacterium; assembly: GCA_035299225.1. Lineage (GTDB taxonomy): Bacteria > Cyanobacteriota > Cyanobacteriia > Cyanobacteriales > Nostocaceae > DATGXB01. The sequence goes on from DATGXB010000142.1 coordinate 56,028, forward strand.
AGGCTGGAAAATTCAGTTTACCAACTAGATGTAAAGCTATAGGAATGTTATAAGCAATATTGCCAGGAGCAATTAATTCTTGATACCAGAGTTGCCTTTGAGCAATAGAAAGAGGTAATACGTAAACTTCCATGCCAATGATTAGATTTTTATTTACAGAATTGATTTCGCTGTTTAATTAATCTCAATTAAGCTTGAGTGAGAATGTTTAGCCAATATTGCTCATCAATTTCTGGGTTTACTTCTGCTTCTGGTACAGCGAGGGATTCTGGTCTTTTGAAATCCAGTAATAGGACGACTCTAGTTTTGTCTGATCTATTCCAGGCTTCGTGTTCAAAGGTATCGTCAAAGATTAAACATTTGCCTTCTTCCCAGCTTCTAGTTTCTTTATCTACTCTAATGGCACATTGTTCAGGTACCATTAAGCCTAAATGAAATCTTAAAACGGCTTTAGTAGCACCAAAGTGGGGGCCTATGTATGTTCCGGGTGCTAAGGAGGAAAAACCGGCTGTCACCATGCCTGGTATTGTTTCGATTAATTTGGTGGTTTCTGGGCATAAGTTACAGTTTTCGGCGATTTTCTGCCCGAAAGCATATAAACCAAATACTTCCCAGCCTTGGTTATAAATATCTTTTTCTGGCCAATCAATAAAGTTTTTGGGTTTTAGTTGTTCTAGTTCTTGGCGAATTACTAACCAATTTTGCTCTAATCTGGTGGCAAATTCAAATTGTTCAGGATTAAAAAACATTTTCCTTATTTTGGTTATTGTTTTAGTTTTGGATGCTGTTATTTTGAATTAGCCTGTAAAGACTTAGGAATTTATCAGGGTTGATGGCATTATAGTATAAATCCGGTTACAAAGATAGAAAATTATCAAGCAATTTTCAGATAATTTTTTCTGATAGTTTTATGCCTAAACTATTCAAAGACTAAGCTTTTAGAATACTTAATTGCATAGAATTTTTTTTACATAGTTTTTACTAAGGTGGAATTTTTTGAGAGTCAATTTTCTCACTAAACAGTATATAAACCAAAATGCAATTTATAGCAAGATCAGAAAAAAACATTTTCTACTGTGATGATTATCACATTTATGTTTTGGGTAAATAAAAATTAGTAAGTTGCAGAAAATATCAGCCATAACCTGAATTGTTATGCAACCAATAGGAATATTTGGGTAATTCTGCGCTGATGAAACTTGACTAATTTCTCATAGCTTACTTTGTAACTGGGTTTAATTGGTTTGTACTCTCTAAGGTGGGATAAGTTTCTTCTAATTGACGAATAGGGGAATATTGATAAGCAATTATTCCGGTAAATGATAGACAACAGCCAACTAGGACGAATAATAAACCAATACCCCGACCAGGGCCGGAACCGAGGATTTGTCCTATGAGTTGAGTAGACCAGGGTCCGTCAAATGACATCAGAGGTTCAAAAACATGATCGGCTAAGGGTCCGGCTATCCCTGCGGCTATGGGTACAGCTGTGCTGGAAATTGCACCCATTAAAGCAAATACTCTTCCTTGGACGCTAGGAAGCACCTTTTTTTGAAAGATTACTTGTACTGTGCTGCTGATAAAGGGGGCTGTGACAAAAAATAACAAATTAGCGATCGCCATTTCTAACACCGATGGCCGAAACCCAGCTAAACAGATCCAAATCCCACTTAAACAAATGGCTATTAGTAAGGCTTCACTCAAATTTTTCCAATGATTTCTGACACTGCTAATCAATGTCGCACTGATAATCATCCCCACACCACTCACAAACACTATCTTTCCTACATTGCTGGCATCAGTTACACATAAAATCAGTGGGTAAGATAAAACACCAACAAATCCAATCAGGAATTGATAAAGGGTGTACAGCACCAGTAAACTCAATAATCCAGGCATTTGCTGTAGATATTGCCAGCCGTAAAGAGTATCTTGCCACAATGAGGATGATTGAGAATCTGTTGGTTGTAGTTGGTTATGACTGGCAAAACGTATTAGTAATAGTGGTGTGAGTGCAGCTACTAAGGATATGGCATCTATAAGCAAAATGCCTCTGATTTGAATAACCAAGAGTAAAAAACCTGCTAATAGTGGTGCTATAATCTGTTGTATACCCATACCTAATTGCACCATACCACTAGCCCGTGTTAAATCATCCTTGGGGACTAGGGAAGTAATAGAAGCTTTGTAAGCAGGTCCATGAAAAGCACCAATGATGGATGTCAGCGCGTTTCTTAGATAAATTTGCCAAATCTCTACATGATCAACAGTTAATAATGTTAAAAGGGTTAAAGTACATATTGCGGTACTGCAATGACAAAAAATCATTGTCCAGCGCCGATCCCAACGATCTACTAATGCACCTGCAAAGGGTGAAATAATGATTAATGGTAATGAACAGCTAATGGTTAATAGTGCAAACTGAGTAGCCGAGCCAGTCCGTTGGAATACTGATATATCTAGAGCAAATCCTGTCATTGAACTGCTAATCATATATATCAGCTGCCCTAACCAGATCAAAAGAAATACGCCCATGATTAGTATAAACCTTTGCTGAAAACCACCACTAAAAAAAAGATTTACTGAAATAAGAGGTTAATAATGTAATTTAGTATTCAGAGAATGTCGCATTGGCAATCATACTGACTCAACTTTACTAGACTAGGTAAATCTTAACAAACCCCCTAATTAAGATTTAGATGTAATCTGGATTTTTTAAGTTGAATAATACATCTATCTTTAGGGATAAATATTCATCTTTCCATAGATAAATTTTAACTCTCTAATGTATTACTTTGCCATTATATGGTTTGATAATTAGTGATAGACCAGCATATAAGCATTTATTAGTTAATTTTACCCACTCCATTTACCTAATGCCTATTCTAAAATAAATTGAGTAACATTTTGTCAAGAAATTTATACAATATTTATGTATAAAAATTTACTAAGTCTATAAACTCATAATCAAATCCTGATAATTTCAAAAATACTGTAACCATGTATGCTAAATTAGCTCACAACTGCAAATAAGCTGGTGATCATAGTAACAGATGAAAAGTTTTAACTTAAAAGTCGTCAACAGATTTTTGGCGATCGCTAAACTATACTGGTTAGGGAACGAAGGATTAGGGGCTACAGTTCTCATTATTTTGCTGGGACTATTATTATTAGCTAATACTGGCAGCAAGGTATTTTTAAATGCCCAACAAGGAGAATGGATTTCTGCATTATCTAAACTTGATAGTCAGCGATTTTGGCGGACTGTAATAGTTGCTTCAGCAGGAATAGTGTTTTTTGGTTTAATTAATTCTGCTTATGGGTATTTAAGAGAAAAAATAGGTTTATATTGGAGGAGGTGGTTAACACACTACTTCTTGAGTAAATATTTTAGCGATCGCACCTTCTACAACTTAGCCCATTCTCAGCAAGAACTGGATAACCCAGACCAACGTATTTCCGAAGATATCGTCAGCTTTTGTCAGCAATCTATTCTCTTCGTCGCCAACTTATTAGAATCTACACTAACCGTTATTTTCTTTAGTAATATCCTTTGGTCTATTTCCAAAAACTTAGTTTTTGCTCTCATTATTTATTCCATATTAGCCTACGGTATCACCATTAGTTTTTATGGTACAAAACTTACTAATCTCAACATTGAACAACTCAAAAAAGAAGCTAACTTTCGCTTTGGTTTAATTCGCATTCGAGAAAACGCCGAATCAATCGCCTTCTATAATGGTATTAATCAAGAAGATAATAAAGTTAAATCTCTATTTGATCACTTATTCAATAACTTTAAGCTGTTAATTTTATGGTCAGAACTATATTTGAATATATTTAAATATCCCTTTGGTAATCTTACTTGGGTAATACCAGGTGTGATCTTAGCACATAAAGTCATAGAGGGTAATCTAGAAGTGGGAAAAGTCATAGAAGCAGGAGGTGCATTTGGAACTGTAGCTTTCTCCGTAAATTTAATCATGTATCAATTTGATAAATACACTAAATTTGCTGCTTCTATTAATCGTTTGTACAACTTTTATCAATATTTAGAACACCCTAAACCACAAATAACAGAACAAAGCAATATTGACATAGTAACAGCCAATCATGTATCAATAAAAAATCTCACACTCCAAACACCCAATAGCAAAAAAACCTTATTCAAAAACCTGAATTTAGAACTACCACCAGGTCAAGGGCTATTAGTAATGGGGGATAGTGGTTGTGGTAAAACTTCATTATTAAGAGCCTTAGCCGGCTTATGGAACTCTGGGGAAGGGGTAATTTTCCGCCCCGAACTAACAGAAATTATCTTCTTACCACAGCGTCCCTATATGATTTTAGGTAGCTTAAGAGAACAGTTAATTTATCCCCATACTCAAACAAATCTCTGTGATGAAGAACTATATAAAATTCTTCGTCAAGTCAATCTTGAACACCTCACAACCCAATATCAAAGTTTAGATATAGAGCAAGATTGGAGTGATACACTTTCACTAGGAGAACAACAAAGACTAGCCTTTGCTCGGCTATTAGTTAACAAACCCCAATATGCAATTTTAGATGAATCTACCAGTGCTTTAGATGTCAAAAATGAAGAAAGCTTGTATAATCTATTATTAGAAACAGGCATAACTTTTATTAGTGTTGGTCATCGTCCCACCCTGAAAACATTCCATCAATGGGTATTGGTTCTTTCTCCCAATGATATCCTCTTAAGTAAAACCGAAAACTAATTATGGTTCTACCGGACTCAGTATGCTAAAATTATAGTTATAAATGGGGAACAGGGAACAGGGAACAGGGAACAGTTGAGATAAAAAATAGGAAAAATGTCAGATATTAATGACTTTAAAGACTTAATGGTTTGGCAAAAAGGCATGGATATTGCTGAAAAATGCTATTTCCTCACTAAAATTTTCCCCAAGGATGAGTTATATGGTATGGTTCAACAAATTAGAAGAAGTGCAGTATCTATTCCCGCTAATATAGCAGAAGGATACGGACGAAGATATAGAGGAGAATATTTAAGATTTTTAAACATAGCACAAGGCTCAGTTAATGAATTAGAAACTCATCTAATTTTATCTAGACGAGTTGGATTATGCTCAGAAAAAGACATAGAAATCATTCTTAACTTATTAAAAGAAGAAAGCAGAATGATTATTAGTCTTATTAAAAAATTAGAAAGTTAAAATGTGTTCCCTGTTCCCTGTTCCCTGTTCCCTGTTCCCTGATCTCAACTTGTCAGTTTACCATAACAAGTCCCAAAAAACCCTAATTATTTACCAAAACTAATCAGAAGGTGTGTTATGAGTCGCGTTGTGTTTATGAATGTCTCTGCTGCTGGACATATCATTCCTACCTTTGGATTAGTAACCGAATTAATTCAACGGGGTGAAGAAGTAATTTATTATGAAGATGCCCGGTTTCAAACAGAAATTGAAAAGTTCGGAGCTACCTTTCGTTGTTATCCTCCCGTTAATCCTGCCACCGTACCACCTGTACAAAATGAACTTTCTTTAGTCTCTTCTATGATGTGGTACACCAAAGAAGTATTACCCACACTTTTAGAAGCCGTAAAACAAGACAACCCAGATTATATTGTTCATGATTCCCTTTGTTTATGGGGACGATTAATAGCACAATTATTAAACATTCCAGCAATTAATTCCATTGCTACAGCAGCCTTTACACCAGAAACATTTTATCAATGTTCTTGGTCAAAAAAGCAACTACCCCAAAAATTAAAAGCCGCAGCACCCAGCATTAAATACTATTGGCAATATCAACGGGAGTTAAGAAAAACCTACAATTTACCCCCAATTAAATTTGTAGATGTATTTACCAATCCTGAACCAGTAAATATTTGCCATTTAGCCCCAGAAATTCAACCTTATGTAGAAAAATTTGATCAAACATTTCATTTTGTTGGCCCTTGTAACCCCGTCCGCGCCGCCGAATATGATTTCTCTATGGAACAGTTACAAAGAGAGAAATTAATCTACATCTCTTTTGGTAATATTCATGATCCGGGTTTAGACTTTTACAAAAGCTGTATAGAAGCTTTTGGGAATATTGATGCTGATGTCTTAGTTTTGTTAAGTCCAGCCACAGACATTAACTTATTAGGAGATATACCCCAGAACTTTATTATTAAACCAACTGGTACTGTTCCTCAGTTAAAAATATTAGAACGTGCTAGTTTATTTATCATGCACGGCGCAGGAGGTGGAACTAGAGAAGGTGTATGGTATTCTGTCCCCATGATTGCTATTCCCCAAACCTATGAACAAGAAATCATCTCTCGCAAAATGACCGCCCAAGGTGCAGGAGTGATGATTTTACCTTCTGAAGTCACAGCAAAAACTTTAAAAGAAACAGCCGAATTAATCATGAATAATCCATCTTTTCGGGTGAATAGTGGTCGTTTAGGAGATGCTTGTCGAGCGGCGGGAGGAGTGGAAAAAGCGGTTGAGGAAATTTTTAAATATATCTACAAACAATACAGCAGGGAACAGGGAACAGGGAACAGGGAACAGGGTTGAAAGTCTCTTTGTATAAGGGTTCGTTCCAAAAATTTGTACCTTATTTACCTGAAACGGGCTGTAAAATTTGTGTGTTGAATTGAGTGTTAAATTAAACTTTCAGCCAAGATTATGAAACTAGAAAATACCAAAGCGATAGTTACTGGTGCAGCCAGTGGAATTGGACGTTGTATAGCTTTAGAATTAGCCCGTGCCGGTGCTAAAGTAGTCGGTGGTGATTTGGATGTAGATGGACTCAAAGAATTAGAAGCCGAAAGTAGGGAACTTCCGGGAGAAATTTACGGCATTTATCTGGATGTGGCTAATGAAACCACCGTTAAAGATTTTATTCCAGTAGCTTTTGAAAAAATCGGTGATATTAACACATTAGTTAATAATGCGGGAATTTTAAGAGACGGTTTATTAGTTAGTCGAGATCATGAGGGATGGTTAAGAAAATTACCGACTGCCCAATGGAAACGGGTAATTGATGTGAATTTAACCGGTGCGTTTTTAATGGCACGAGAATTTGCCGCTTTAGCCATTGATAAAAATATTTCTCCTGCCTTAATAGTGAATATTTCTTCTATTACTAAATCCGGCAATCCTGGTCAATCAAATTATAGTGCTTCCAAAGCCGGATTAGATGCTGATACCCGCACTTGGGCTTTAGAATTAGCACCTTTTGGCTTTCGTGTGGCAGGAATAGCCCCTGGTTTAACTAATACACCAATTCTTAACCGAGTATCAGAAGAAGCCTTGGCGGATATGATTTCTAAAGTACCTTTAGGGCGGATAGGTGAACCTTACGAAATTTGGCAGGCCATGCGTTTTATTATTGAATGTGATTACTTTACAGGTCACACTATCGAAGTAGATGGTGGTGCTAATTTCTAACTAAAATTCTCGTTGCCTCTGACTGGGAATGCCCTACAGAGGCTCTACCTCTATGATAATTATCAAGATTATCCTTTTTGTAATGAGCGAAAAAACCAATAAGGTTCTGTAATTAAACCAAATAAAAATCTAATAATTTTATTACGTTTATCTAACCAAGATGTGGTCATGTGGTGGATGGTATAAGATTTTGATGTAATTTTACTTTTGTATATCTTTCCGTTTTCTTCCATAGGTGCACCGGGTTCAAAAATATATCCGGGACAACTTCTTACAGAGTCAATTTGATCAAATTTACCTGCTACGACACAATCATGCAGTAACATTGGTCCTGTACTATAGCCAACATAATAAGGCATAGAATTTTGCAAAAAATTGTTCGTTTTTTGAGGTGGGTCTTTACGTTTTTCTAATTCAGTAAACACTTGTGGCCAAAGAGGATGTCCAGGGACACTACCCATGATAGCGTTACTGAAATTAACGAGTTTAGAAAGCACTAACTCAAAATCTTCTAATAAATCATCTAATGGTTTCAAACATTCAACATCCATATCTAGATAAAATCCACCATAGTGATAGAGGATAAAATAGCGAATAGCATCACGGCGTTGAATGTCATAAGGATAAGCATCAAATGTTGGTAAAAACCAAGCATAATTTTCTGACATAAATTTTCTAGCCCTAGCTTCATCCCAAAATTGATGTTCCCAGAGAGGATGTTTTTTAAGTACCGTTTGATGATAACGAAGATAGTTATCAGGTATGGCTGCTTTTCCTGAGAAAAAAATCTGATGGATAATTTTAGGAATTTTACTCATAAGTGATTAGGCAGAATTAATTACACAACTTATTTCCCTGTTCCCTGTTCCCTGTTCCCTGTTCCCTGTTCCCTTACTCCATGTAGGAATTTAATTTTGCACGACCACTTAATGTTGATTTTTCAAAAGAATAGTATAAAAGTGTAGAGACATTCTAGGGAACATCTCTACATAATTCAAGTTATTGAGTTTTTTAGTAATTGGTTTATTGTTATGGTGGGCTTTGTTGATTAATTATGGAATTTAATCCATAATTATCTGCTAAAACTGCCCTGACATTAATCAACAGGGCTGGAGTTTTTCTGTGTTGAAGTTTGATTGAGAAAGAAAGTAAGCGATGATTTAGGCTTGGCTTTCCTGCATGGCTTTTCGCAGGCTTAAAGGACGCATATCAGTCCATACTTCCTCAATATAAGCCAAACATTCTTGTTTAGTACCTTCCTTGCCAACTTCACTCCAGCCTAGTGGTAAATGTTGTTTCCATTTCGGCCAAATTGAATACTGTTCTTCGTGGTTTACGACCACTTTATAAATAGTTTCATTATCACTCATGATACTCTAGCTCCTGGTCTTTGTAGGGTTATTTACTGTTAATTATCCTCATGAGAATTAGAGGTTAAAGATGTTAGGGAAATTCCATCTTCACTTAATTTAACAGTACGACGAGTCCGAGTAGTTTTAGTAATGTTGACAGTTGTTGGCTGAGATGGAGATGATTCTATTAACTGGGCTAGTTGGGACGGGGTGCGATGGGTGAAAAACTCCATTAAGGGGAGTTTATTCTGATAAGTTTCTCGCAGTTTAACAACTAACTGAGTTACAAGTAAAGAGTCTCCACCTAGTTCAAAAAAGTCGTCATTAATTCCTACTCGTTCGACTTTTAATAAAGCTGCCATGAGTGAACAAATAGTTTTTTCGCGGTCGTTTCTAGGCGCGATATAAGTTTTATTTGTCCAACTCCAATCAGGTACAGGCAAGCTTTGATAATCTATTTTACCGTTAACGGTTAAAGGCAAATTTTCCAAATTTACAAAGGTTGTGGGAATCATGTAATCTGGAAGTTTTGTTTTTAGAAATGTCGGTAATTCTGCTTTAATTTCTGCTGGAGTGTCAGCGACAAAATAACCAACAATGCGATTTTCTCCATTATTTGTGGTGCGAATGGTGGCTAAGGCTTGTTGGATATGTGGATGAGTGTTGAGGGCGGCGGTAATTTCTCCTAATTCTATCCGAAAACCGCGAATTTTGATTTGCTGGTCGCTGCGGCCAAGATATTCGATTTCACCATCAGGGAGACGACGGGCTAAGTCTCCACTGCGATAGAGACGACTACCGGGAGTTTTGGTGAAGGGGTCGGGAATAAATCTTTCTGCACTTAGCCGGGGCTGATGGAGATAACCTTGAGTGACACCTGCACCACCGATGTACATTTCCCCTACAACTCCCACCGGTGAGGGTTCGAGGTTTTGGTCAAGGATGTAAAGATTTAGGTCGGGGATGGGTTCGCCAATCAGACTACCACGATTTGCGATCGCATCTTCTCTACTAATCGGTTTATAGGTGACGTGTACGGTGGTTTCGGTGATGCCGTACATATTAATTAATTTGGGTTTGTCATCTCCATATAACTCAAACCAAGGTAGTAAACTGGGTAGTTCTAAGGCTTCTCCGCCAAAAATAACATAGCGCAGGGCTAATTGTTTTCTGTTTGTTTTCGCAACTGGAATTAATTGTTTAAAGGCGGATGGTGTTTGATTTAAAACTGTAACTTGTTCTGTTTCTAGCAGTTGTAAAAATTCTTCTGGGTTGCGGCTTGTCCAATAGGGAACAACTACTACTTTACCACCATAAGTTAATGCTCCCCACATTTCCCACACGGAAAAATCAAAGGCGTAGGAATGGAATAATGTCCAAACATCGCTACTGTTAAATTTAAACCAATTTTCTGTAGCTTTGAGTAGGCGAATGACATTACCGTGGCTGACAATACAGCCTTTTGGTGTGCCTGTTGAACCACTGGTATAAATAATATAAGCGGGGTAATGGGCTTGAATTTTGATGTTTAAAGGTTGGGAACTTTGATTTTCTAATTCGGTGGTAATGGCTTCTAAAACAACTATCTTTTTATCGTTTTGGGGGAGATTTTCAACCACTGCTTGCTGAGTTATCACTAAGGAAACGCCGCTATCTTGTAGTAGGAAATTTATGCGATCGCTTGGATAAGTTGGATCAATCGGTACATAAGCAGCACCAGCTTTTAAAATTGCTAAAATGGCGATAATTAATTGCTCAGAACGCTGTAAACACAGTCCTACAAAGCATCCTGGCGTAATTCCCTGTTCTTGTAAATAGTGAGCTAGGCGATTAGAATTAGCGTCTAATTCGGCAAAAGTTAAAATTTGATTCTCAAAACATACAGCCGATTTTTGTGGATAGGCAATTACATTTTGGGCAAAAGCTGATACTAATGTATCTGAAGGTGGGTAATTAACTGGTTGCCAATTAGCTGCCTGTAATAAGTTATTTCTTTCTACTGGAGAAATGAGCGAGCGTTGGTTAAATTCTGTGTAAGTATGGGTAACAATCTCCGTTAATGCAGTTTGATAATACTGGGAATATTGTTTAACTTGTTCAGCACTAAACTGGTGATCATCATAAATTAAGCTTAACTGTAAAGCCTGATTTTGGGGTAGTAAACAGAACTCCACTAAGAAGGGAAAATCGGTTTCTTCAAAAATATCAATGTCTAAAACTTCTACTGATGATAAATTCAGCAGTCCGTCGTAAACGTGATAGTGAATGTAATTAAATACTGCATCAAATAGAGGACGCTGATCAATTAAACGTTGCATTTCCGCTAAGGGGAAATTCCGATAAGTTAAAATTTCCTTTTCCCCTTGAAAGACTTTTTGAATTAATTCCCACCAAGTCCTCTTTTGTAAGTCTATTCGGAAAGGAATAGTATTAACAAACAACCCCAAGATATTTTGACTATCCAGAGTTTCAGGACGTGTATTTAATACATTTCCTGTAACTATTTCCGTTTGTTCAGTTAAGAAAGATAAGACCCGTAAATGTACCGCTAATAAAACGGTTTTTAAAGGAACTCCCGCATTTTTAGCCAAAGCACGTAAATCATTTGTTAATTTATCGTTAATAGCTAAAATTTCCCGTTGTTTAACACCTGGTTTTTCTGTTGTTGATTTGGTGAATCGGGGGAGGTTATTAACCTGGAAGTTACTTAAATACTGTTGCCAAAATTCTCTGGTGGGTTGATGGGAAATAGCTTGTTGTTCTTGAATAATAAAATCTCGATAAGTTAAATCTGGTAAATTTGGTAATTTGGCATTTTCAACTATTAAATATTGGACATACTGTTGCAACAACTGAGTTAATAAGGTTGCTACACTCCAACCATCAAGAATAACATGATGAAAGCTAAAGCTGAAGCTGATTTGCTCGTTTGTTAGTCGGTGAATTTGCAACCGGAATAAGGGAGCTTTACTAATATCAAACTGGCGTTTTTTCTCGTCTTCAATCCAAGATTTTACCTGTTGACGGGCTGGGTTTTCTCCCAAATTACGTAAATCAGTAATTGTTAATGGTGGGTTAATTTCTTTCTCGACAATTTGGACAGGAATACTATAACCAGTCCAGTTAAAACTTGTTCTTAAAACTGGATTAGCCTGACAAATATCTTTAACGGCTTTTTGCCAAGCAACTTCATCATAAGGTAACTTTAAATCAAAGGTAAAAACTTGATGAAAAATCGCTGCATCAGGATGTAATTCTGTATGATATAACATCCCCAATTGTAAACTAGAAAGGGGATAAGCATCGGCGGCGGTGGCTGGTAATTTTTGTTTATCGCTGGGTGATAATAAACTAATAACTTCTTTTTCGGCTGACGATACAGAAGCAATTACCGCTTTTTTAGTGGCTAACTGCCTTACTGTAGCTGATTCGTACAAATCTCTGGTAGTGATCGCAAAACCGGCTTTTTTGGCTTTGGCTATTACCTGTAAAGCTAAAATCGAATCTCCACCAATTTCAAAGAAGTTATCATCAATTCCTACTTTTTCCAACCCTAACACCCCGCTAACAATCTGACATAAACTTTCTTCGTCAGTATTGCGGGGTGCTACATACTCATCTTCTACCCTCAATAAATTCCAATCCGGGGCGGGTAAAGCTTTTGTATCAATTTTGCCGTTAATCGTCAGGGGGAAAGCTTCTAAATTTACGTAAGCTGCCGGGATAAAATGATCTGGCAACTTGGCTTTCAAATATTGTCGTAGTTCGTTAGGATTGGGGCTATATTCACCTGCTACATAATAGGCTATTAACCGTTTTTCTTCTTCCCCTTCGACGATAATAAAAGCTTCTCTGACTTCTGGATGAGAAGTTAACGCTGCTTGAATTTCCCCTAATTCAATCCGAAAACCACGAATTTTTACTTGATTATCTATTCTTCCTAAGTATTCTAAATCACCACTTGGTAAGCGTCGGGCTAAATCCCCACTGCGATAAATTTTACCTTCTCCAAAGGGATTGTCTAAAAACCTTTCGGCGGTTAGTTGCGGGCGGTTTAAGTAACCCATTGTTACCCCTGCACCTGCGACGTAAATCTCTCCTGCTACACCATCGGGAACAAGTGACATTTTTTCATCTAGCAGGTAAACACGTAGGTCAGGTATAGGTACACCGATGACACTACCCCGATTTTCTAATAAGTCTTGACGGGAAATTGGGCGGTAAGTTACGTGTACGGTGGTTTCTGTGATCCCGTACATATTGATTAACTGGGGTTTTTTGTCTCCGTAGCGTTCTAACCACGGGCTTAAGCTGGGTAAATCTAAAGCTTCACCGCCAAAAATGATATAACGCAGTGCTAACGGTTCGCTGCTGGCTTCATCGGCGCGAATCAGTTGATAAAATGCTGAGGGGGTTTGATTGAGAACGGTAACTTTTTCTGTGCTGAGAAATTCCCGGAATGATTCCGGTGATCTACTTAACCAGAAGGGGACAATTATGACTTTTCCGCCGTAAAGTAAGCCTCCCCACAGTTCCCACACTGAGAAGTCAAAAGCGAAGGAATGAAAAACTGTCCAAATGTCTGTTTCGTTGAATCCAAACCAGTTTTCTGTGGAACGCATTAAGCGCACTGCATTATGGTGGGTGACGACACAGCCTTTGGGTGTGCCAGTAGAACCACTGGTATAGATAATGTATGCGGGAAATTCTGGTTTAACTTCTACGGCTGGTGATATGTGTGGTTGTTGGGAAAGTTGGGTTTTGATGGCATCGAGAGTAAAGGCGGTAACATTGATGGTAATTTGTTCTAAGACTGATTTTTCGGCGATTAATGCAGAAATACCGCTATCTTGGAGAATTAATTGTAAGCGATCGCTCGGATAATTGGGATCAATGGGGACGTAAGCCGCACCTGCCTTGAGGATAGCCAAAATCGCTATGACGATGTTTTCTGAACGTTCTAAGCACAACCCGACTCTAGTTTCTGGCTGGACTCCTTGACTAATTAGATAATGAGCGAGACGATTGGCTTGGGTGTTAAGTTCTGTGTAGGTAAGGGTAGTATGGCGATATTGTACTGCGGGATTTGTGGGATAATTTTGGGCGATCGCTTCAAAAGCGGAAACTAAACTTTCTTGAGATTGAAGAAATACGGGGGTAATTTGTGTTTCAATTTGGGGTAATTTTACAGCCAAACTATTTACAGTTTGAGTTAAATCTTCCCCGGCTTGCTCAAAAATTTGCTGGAAGTTAGCCATCATTAACTCGATGGTTTGTTCATCCAGATAAGACAAATTGTAGTCAAAATCTATTTTAATGTCGCTTTGTTCGTTATATTCCCGCACATAAATAATTAACGGGACTTTTTGTTGATAACTATACAGAGGAATACAGCTAGTTTCACTATTAACAAAAGCTTCATTATAATCGTGTCTTTCATAGGAAAGATACACTTCATATAAATGCTCTTTACTTCCCGACTGTAAACCACAAATCCGCCGCATTTCCCCTACAGGGAACTTTTGATGGCGGTAATCTTGTCTTAATAAAGAGCGAATTTGATCTAAAAGTTCTTGAATTGTTCCTTGTTGATTTATCGGTAATCTAAAGGGAATAGTGCTAACAAATAACCCAATAGCATCTTTAAAAATTTTCTTACTGCGGTTTAATAAAGATAAACCAAAAACTATATCATCTTGGTGATAGCGTTTGGCTAAATAAATCCCTACTAAACCGAGAATAAAATGAAAAACATTAGATTGATTAGCTTGACAAAGGGCATTTACTTTGTTGTAGTTTTCCCGTTTAATATAAACTGAGCGGCGATTACCAGCGATTTGTTGTGGTTTTAGCAATGGGAAAAGCTGTGTATTGATGCCTTCTAGCCGCTTCGTCCAATATAGGCGATCGCTCTGAAAATGACGTGATTCTAAATAATTATTTTCCTCTTGTAAATATTCTTTTATTACCCAATCTTGCTGAGTTTTATTATCTGTCCCTGTATTGATAATTTGGTTGTAAATATCAATAAATTCTCTAAAAAAGATAGAAGTTCCCCAACCATCAGTGATAGCATGATGGTATCTGCCAAAAATAATATACTTTTGGGGGTTAATGCGAATTATTTGGAAATCAGCCAAGGGTGAATTTTCACCAAAACTAAAAGGTTTAATAAACTCTTGTTTGATATATTCTGCGGCTAATTTTTCCCCTTCTTGATCAGCAGAAAAATCTATTAAAGGAATTGGCTTTTCTTGATATGGTGCTATGGTTTGTAAGGGTTTTCCATCCAACTCATAAATTCTAGTCCGTACAGCCGGATAGCAGCTAATAATTTTATTTATGGCATAACTGACAACTTCTACCTTTAGCTCACCATCAACTATCACTATTGCACCAATATTCAAATGCGAACCTTCCGGCCACATCATTTGTTCGAGGTAAATTTCTCGCTGATTGATAGATAAGGGTAATATCATCATTTTTTTAAGTATCTAAATCATTTACGGTAAAGTATTTTTCAAACAATACAATTCAGCAGTCTTTGATTTATACTTTCATCTGCTACCAAAAGATAGGCCGCTTCAAAAATTTCAACCTTACCTCTGTGATTTATGCCAAATTTTCAAATACATCATGGAGATATTCTACAGCAAATTTTGTTCACATTTTAATTAATTGGTGTAGGAATACGGTGGTAAAATTTAATATCTCCCCAATTTTGCCAAAATTCCCACAAAATCTACTTAATGATTAAAATTACCAGCCTCTAGAATGTAGATTTGCTTAATTTTTAACAAATTGGCTTGAAGGTCTTAGTTTACTTTCTTTATAGAATATCCTAACAGTGAATGAATCTTTAGTTTAGAATAATACAGAATTGAGATTATTTTCATGACATTAATTTAATTTCTTGAATTGTTTGCCTGATACTATAAGTTTAACTTATATACAAAGAAGTTTAATAAGTAACACAAAATAATAGTCATAAAAGGGATTGACAATAAACCAAATATAAGATTATGTAAAAAATGTTAACCTTTTTCGAGCAGGGGTTAAAAGCAACGCCTGTGTGTTTTTGTGTAAAAAAATATCAGTAAATAATCAAAACTTAATGGAGGTAAACCCAAGGCTAATATTTGATACAAGTAGTTAGGCACAATATCTTACACAAGATTACACAATTTTTTTGCACCGCACTGAGCGTAACCAAAGTATTTATTGTTATGCTTTTCCACGTATAAATTTAATTTTGTACAACTACTTACTTTCAGTTAACGCAATTTTATAAACATCTCAAAATTCTCGATGATCAAAAATATTTGGAGAATGTTTTACGTTTCCTTTTGTTTCTAGACAAATAAGTCTAAACTTATTGACCTTGTTTTTAGGTATTTACTAAATACAGGCCGTTTCAGGTAAATGAGGTACAAATTTTTGGAACAAAACCTTATCTAAAGAGACTTTCAACTCTGTTCCCTGTTCCCTGTTCCCTGCTGTAGCTATATCAAGGTAAAATTCTCAAAAAGCTTTTTGCTTTTCCAAGTAACAAAAAATATTTTTCCCAAACTAAATATCTAGTTATTTCAATATCACGATTAGGAGATTATTCTGTATGAAAAAAATAAGCGTTGTTACTCCTTGCTATAACGCCGAGAAATATATAAGTAAAATGATAGAAAGCCTACAAAATCAAAGCTTTGTTGATTGGGAACATATCATAGTAGATGATGGTAGTACAGATAATTCGGCTGAGGTAATTAATCAATATGTAGCTAAAGATAGCCGAATAAAATTAATTAGACAGTCTAACAGTGGTACTTGTAAAACACGTAATAATGGTTTTAAAGAATGTAATCCTGAATCAGAATATTTATTGTTTTTTGATGCTGATGATTGTCTAGAACCACAAATGTTAGAAACGATGGTGAATTATTTAGATCAGCATCAGCATTTGGGTGTTGTTTACTGTGATTATTACAGTATAGATGCTGAAGGTAAACCTATAGAAACTTACGCATCCTATCCTCGAATAATTCCTTCTCGTTGGGGAATAGATTTTATGCCAAATAATGTTCCTAAAACACCTTTAGTTGCCGTGGTAGCCGGGTTAGGAGGAGGACTAGATAGCCGTTGTTTATTCCGACGTTCCATATATGAAAAAACATCAGGTTGGGATGAACAAATAGGCAGAAATGGCGGACAAGTTATGGATTTAGTCGCACAATGTATTTTAATCAGTGAAGTGCATTTTTTACCACAAAAACTTTATCAATATCGTGTACACAGTTCCAGTCAAATACATATAAACGTAAACTATGAAGTGCAAGCTCAAAAAATATTGAACAAATGGAAACAAATGGAAGAGTTAAGCGTAAAACAAAAGGAAGTAGTAGATCACGCAATTTGGTTTTATGAAAAAAGATTAGTACCTTTAATTAAACTGGGAAATAGCAAACAATTATTAAGCCAAGGAAAAATAATTACAGCGTTGAAATTGTATTTAAAATCTGGCATAGATTATCTGCAATCAGTTGTTAATTATAAAATTCAACCAAATTTACAGTAATAGAATCAACCATTGTTGAATTTAAAGAAGTTAAAATATTTGTTCATTTTGAAAAAAGTAATTTTATCCTATGAACTCTCCAGAAATTAACGATCTTGAGCTTTTAGAATTACTTTTAGAAGCAGAAGGAATTCAAACAGAAGAAAATCAATTTTCGATCCTGCGTCGAAATTTAACTGAAGCACCATTATCTTCTCAACAAAGGCGTTTATGGTTTTTGTATGAACTAGAACCAACATCTTCTGCTTATAATATTTGTTCCATTTTTAGTTTACGGGGTAAATTACAAATAGAGGCTTTACAAACAGCATTTAAACAATTGCAACAGAGACACGAAAGTTTAAGAACTACATTTACAGTTATTAATGGTGAACCAAAACAGCGAATACATCCCCAACCGTTAACCGAATTAACTATCGAAAATTTCCAATCTCTAGCCGAAACTAATCAAATCATTGCCGAAATCAGCAAATCAGAAGCGGAATATGCTTTTGATTTACAAACAGGGTCATTGATGCGGGGTAGACTGCTGCAAATTGCACCAGAGGAATATATTCTCACCTTAACTTTACATCATATTATAGCTGATGCTTGGTCTGTAGGGGTAATTTTCCAAGAAGTAATTACACTTTATCAAATAGCAGTAAAAGAGGAAAATATCACCTTACCAGAGTTAGAAATTCAATATACAGATTATGCGGTATGGCAACAAGAAAAATATAGCAATACAGTTTTAGAAAACAGTCTTAATTATTGGGAAAATAAATTATCTGAATTACCAACCTTACAATTTCCCCTAGATTTTCCCAGACCCCGTTTACAAACATTTCGCGGAGATTTAGTTAAATTTTCTCTACCAAATTCTTTAACTAAAGCCGTTCGTGCTTTGAGTCAGCAAGAGGGAACAACTTTATTTATGACCCTCATGGCTGCATTTCAAGCTTTATTATCACGTTACACAGTCCAAGAAGATATTCCTGTAGGTACTTCCATTGCTAACCGTCCAGGGATGGAAGCGGAAAAGCTAATTGGCTTTTTTGTGAATATGTTAGTAATTCGTACCGATTTAACAGAAAAACCCAGTTTTAGAGAGTTATTACAAAAAGTTAGAGGCACAATATTAGAAGCTTTTGAACATACAGAAGTTCCCTTTGAAACCTTAGTTGAACGTTTGGATGTAGAAAGAGATACCAGTCGTAATCCTTTATTTCAAATTGCCTTTACTGTATTAAATGCTCCCAAACCTCAATTAAATTTAGATGATTTAGAAATTACTATCTTAGCAAATCAAGAAGCCGCACGGTTTGATTTAGAATTATTTATTACAGAAACAGAAGATAATCTAAATGGTGTTTTATCCTATAATATTGATTTATTAAAACGAGAAACTGCGGAGAGATTTACCCGGCATTTTTGCCAATTTTTAGAAAATTTAGTGGCTCAACCTGACACACCAGTTAGCCAATTACCTATACTAACCACAGCAGAATATCAACAATTAATTGCATCAACATCACCACAAAATTTTTCTGTTGAATATTGTTTACATGAAGTCTTTAGCCAACAAGCTAAATTACGTCCCCATCGGACAGCGTTAGTTTTTGAACAAGAGAGATTAACTTATCAAGAATTAGATACAAAAGCCAATCAATTAGCACATTATTTAATAGAATTAGGTATCAAACCAGAATCTAGAGTGGGTTTGTGGGTATCCCGTTCTGTAGATTTGATTGTAGCGATTTTGGGGATTTTGAAAGCGGGTGGTGTATACGTACCATTTGACCCCGACTATCCAAGCGATCGCGTGGCCTACATGATGGAAGATAGCCAGGTCGCAGTATTAGTCACCCAAAGCCAGTTTACCAACCAAATACCCCCCCATCAAGCCAGCACCGTTTTTATTGACCAACTCACATCAGAACTAGCAGCATTACCCACCACCAACCCAGAAATTAAAGTCCAGCCAGATAACGCCGCTTATATAATTTATACCTCCGGTTCTACAGGTAAACCAAAAGGTGTAGTCGTTGCACATCGTCACGTTGTGCGGTTAATGTTAGCCACAGAAAAATGGTTTAAATTTAATGAAAAAGATGTCTGGACTCTCTTTCATTCCTATGCTTTTGACTTCTCCGTGTGGGAAATTTGGGGAGCATTTTTCTTTGGTGGTCGCTTAGTTATTGTTCCTTATTTTATCACCCGTTCCCCCGAAGATTTCTATAATTTATTATGTGATGATAAAGTCACAGTTTTAAACCAAACCCCCTCAGCTTTTCGCCAATTAATGCAAGCAGAAGAATTAATTTGTCGGGAAGGTGAACTAGAATTGCGCTATGTAATTTTTGGCGGTGAAGCTTTAGATATTACCAGTTTAGAACCTTGGTTTGATCGGCATAGTGATGATTTTCCCTTATTAGTTAATATGTACGGCATTACCGAAACCACCGTACACGTAACTTACCGACCGATTCGTTTAAAAGATGTTAAACAACGCGCTGGTAGTTTAATTGGTCAACCTATTCCCGACCT
The DNA here is from genome assembly GCA_035299225.1 of Nostocaceae cyanobacterium. Classification (GTDB taxonomy): domain Bacteria; phylum Cyanobacteriota; class Cyanobacteriia; order Cyanobacteriales; family Nostocaceae; genus DATGXB01. The sequence goes on from DATGXB010000142.1 coordinate 75,908, forward strand.
ATCTTTATATATTTTAGACCGGAATTATCAACCCGTTCCTATTGGTGTGGTTGGGGAAATTTATGTGGGTGGTGCGGGTGTCACTCGTGGTTACTTTAACCGTCCTCAGTTAACTGCTGAAAGAATGATTCCTAATCCTTTTCATGGTGAAAAATTAGGATTAAACCGCTTATATAAAACTGGTGATTTAGGACGATATTTAGCTAATGGGGAAATAGAATATATTGGACGCAATGACCACCAAGTTAAAATTCGCGGTTTTCGGATTGAATTAGGGGAAATTGAAGCCGTAATTAAACGCCATTCTGGAGTGAGAGATGCTTTAGTAATTGTACGTCAAGAAAGCGAAGAAGATGCCAGAATTGTGGCTTATGTGATTCCCCAAGCAAAAAATTTCAATAACGAAAATTTAAAACAAGAACAGACAGCAGAATGGCAATTTACTTTTAATGAAACCTATCGTAGTGGTGAGACAGAAACCAACGAGAATTTTAATATTTCTGGTTGGAATAGTAGCTATGATAATCAACCAATTCCTTCTGCACAAATGCGTCAATGGTTAAATAATACCTTGGCGAGAATTAAAGCCTTAAAACCTCAACGAGTGTTAGAACTTGGTTGCGGTACAGGGATGATTTTATTAGATATTGCACCCCAAGTAGCAACTTATTGGGGAAGTGATTTTTCCCAAGAAGCCATTAGCCGTTTAGAAAGAATTACCGCACAGCGTTCTTTAAATAATGTCCGGTTATTACTACGGGAAGCTGCTGATTTTTCCCACATTCCCCCGGCTTATTTCGACACAATTATTATTAACTCTGTTGCACAATATTTTCCTTCCATTGATTATTTACAACAAGTAATTACAGGTGCAATGCAAGCACTAGCACCAGGGGGAAGTTTATTTATTGGGGATAATCGTAATTTACCCTTATTAAATTATTTTCACTCTAGCATCGCTTTCTTCCAAGCAGAAGAAAACACAGTTAAAACAGATTTAAAAACCCAATATCAACGCCTAGTAGAAACAGAAGCAGAATTAGTAATTGATCCGCAATTCTTTGTTAATTTAACTCAATCCTTCCCCAATTTATCTACAGTAGAAATTCATCTCAAAGCCGAAAATAATCACAACGAATTAACCAAATATCGTTATGATGTGGTATTGCATAAAGCCGGAGGAGAAAATAGTGCTACATTACAACCAGTTTGGCAAGATTGGTCAGAAAATTTACAATTAGGTGATTTACAACAAAAAATTCTAGATGCAGGTGTCATTGGTTGGAAGGGTATTCCCAATCAGAGATTATTAGCAGATGATGTAATTTGGCAATGGTTAGAAGGAGAAAATAATGAGTTAAATAATGAGTTAAATACTGTTGGAGAAGTCCGCACTTTTATGGCTAACAATCCTCAACAAATTGGGGTAAATCCAGCAGATTTGTATACATTAGCTGAAGAAATTGGTTATCAAGTTACAATTAGTTATTCTCCAGATTTAAACCCTTATTATTTTGATGTTTGCTTCTATCCAACCAATCCAAATAATAAACGTATTTCTCCAGTTATGCCAATTATGGGTAAGGGGGAAATTGTTAATAATCAACCAGCTTGGATTGATCCGTTAAAAAGCAGATTTACCAAAACATTAGTTTCCCAGTTGAAGGAAGCAGCACGGGAAAAATTACCAGAATATATGCGTCCGTCAGCGTTTGTCTTGTTAGATAATTTCCCGATGACTCCTAGCGGAAAATTAGACAGACGTGCTTTACCGGCACCAGAAACAAATTTAACTATTACTACTCAATCCTTCGTTCAACCAACCAACTTTACTCAAGAAAGACTTTGCCGAATTTGGAGTGATGTTTTAGGATTAGAACGCATTAGTATTACTGATGATTTCTTCCAGTTAGGGGGACATTCTCTATTAGCAACTAAGTTAGTTTCTCGTATCAGAGAAGAATTTAATATTGCTTTCCCTCTCCGTGCAATTTTTGAATCTTCAACTATTATCGGTTTAGCAGAAGAGTTAGACCGATTAATGGGAGAGATTCAAGTAGAAAATGCGACTATAGATATTATTCCCCAAGTGACTGCAAGGCAATATTTACCGCTTTCCTTTGCACAATCAAGACTGTGGTTTTTAGATTGTTTAGAACCTAATAACCCCGCTTATAATATGGCTTTTGCCTATCGTGTAGAAGGAAATTTACAGCAAAGAGAATTAGAACAAAGTTTTCAAGAAATTATTAACCGTCATGAAATATTACGTACCAGTTTTGTTAATCAAGACGGTTCACCTGTACAATTAATCCATGATTTTGTACCAGTCCCGTTAACAGTTACAGATTTAAGCAATTTAACAACCGAACACCAAGAAAGAGAATTAAAAACTGCGGTTCAAGGGGAAATAATTACACCTTTTAATCTGCAAAGTGTACCCTTATTAAGAATTCATCTCTACAAATTAGCAGCCGAAACTCATGTAATTGTCCTAGTGATGCACCACATTATTTCTGATGGTTGGTCACAGGGAATTATGATTAAAGAATTATCATCAATTTATACTGCTTTGTGTCAAGGACAAGCATCACCTTTAGCACCTTTAAGTTTACAATATGGTGATTTTGCTCATTGGCAACAAACTATTTTTACCCAAACCCAATTACCACAACAATTAGCATACTGGAAAGAAAAATTAGGCAGAAAAACCACAGTTTTAGAATTACCAACCGATTTCCCCCGACCTGCGACACCCAGCTATCAAGGTGCAACTGTTATATTTAAAATTGATCGAGAAATAGGCGATCGCTTCAAAAAATTCTGCGACTCTCACGGCACTACCCTGTTTATGGGTTTCTTAGCAGTATTCAGCACCTTATTACAACGCTACTCAGGACAAGAAGATTTATTAATCGGTACACCAATTGCTAACCGTAACCGTAAACAAATTGAAGACTTAATCGGCTTTTTTGTTAATACTTTAGTCATTCATGCGGATTTAGCTGGGAATCCTGAATTTACAACTTTATTAGGCAGAATCAAAGAAGAAACTCTAGAAGCTTTTGCACATCAAGATGTACCTTTTGAAAAAATAGTCGAGGAAATTCAACCAGATAGAAACTTAAATCAAAATCCATTATTCCAAGTCATGTTTATCTTGCAAAATGCACCAATGGGTAAACTAGAATTACCCGATTTAACCTTTACACCATTGGAAATGGAACAGGTAACAGCTAAATTTGACTTGAGTTTATCTATCATTGAAGCGGAACAGGAAATAATCGGTTTATGGGAATATAGAACCGACTTATTTACCGCCGAAACAATTAACCGAATGGTGGGACATTTCCAAACTTTATTAACCAATATTCTCGCTAACCCACAACAGAATTTAGCTCAAATTCCCATCCTCACCGTTAAAGAACAACAGCAATTATTAACCCAGCTTAATCATAATCCGGTTGAATTTAACCAAGCGAAACTTGTACATCAACTAATCGAATTACAAGCCGAAAAAACACCGGATGCCATTGCTGTAGTTTGGGAAGATGAACATTTAACCTATAGAGAATTAAATCAAAAATCCAATCAACTCGCTCATTATCTGCAATCATTGGGGGTAAAACCAGATGTACTAGTAGGAATTTGTGTTGAGCGATCGCTAGAAATGATTATTGGCTTATTAGCTGTTTTGAAAGCTGGCGGTGCTTACGTTCCTATTGACCCCAACTATCCCCAAGAGCGAATTAAATTCATGCTAAATGATACTAAAGTATCGGTATTATTGACGCAACAAAAACTCATCCCACAACTAGATATTCCTAGCCAGATACAGACCATTTGCTTAGATACAGATAGGGAAATTATCGGTCAGTACAGCCAAGAAAATCCCATTAGTAGAGTCAGGGGAAATAACTTAGCCTATATGATTTATACCTCTGGTTCTACGGGTAAACCAAAAGGGGTAATGATTGAACATTATTCTTTCCTCAACTTTACTCAAGCGACAATTCACGAATATCAAATTACTGAGAGCGATCGCATTCTTGAATTTTTCTCCATCAGTTTTGATGCAGCCGTTGAAAGTATTTATCCTTGCTTGGTACAGGGTGCAACTTTGGTACTCCGAACCGATGAAATTTTAACTTCTATCCCTAAATTCATCGAAAAATGCCATCAGTGGTCAATTACAATATCTAGTTTAACAACTGCTTTCTGGCATCAATTAGCGGCTGAATTAAACAAATGGAATTTAACCTTACCCCCATCTCTACGTTTAGTAATTTTTGGTGGTGAACAAGCTTTATTAGATAAAGTCACTGCTTGGCAACAACAGATAAAAACAGATGTAAAACTAATCAATAACTATGGGCCAACAGAAACTACAGTTGTGGCTACAAATTGTAGCCTAATAACAAAAAAGCTGACTTCCTCAGTACCAATTGGCCAACCAATTCCTAACATGGAAGTTTACATTTTAGACCCATATTTACAACCAGTTCCTGTTGGTGTTGCTGGTGAATTATATATTAGTGGTGCTGGTGTAGCTAGGGGTTATTTCCGAAGACCAGATTTAACAGCAGAAAAATTTGTTCCTCATCCTTTCAGCCAAAAAATAGGCGCACGACTTTACAAAACAGGCGACCTTGTACGTTATCTAAATGATGGCAATATTGAGTATTTAGGTCGAATAGATAACCAAGTAAAAATTCGTGGTTTCCGAGTAGAAATAGGAGAAATAGAAGCAATACTAGGAGAACATCCAGAAATTCTCTCTACAGCAATTATTACTAACATAGATGCTTCAGGTAGTAAACAATTAATAGCTTTTGTTGTTCCTAAATCTCAACCGGCACCTTCACCAAATACACTGCGGGAATTTTTAAAAGCCAAACTCCCTAATTACATGATTCCAGCTCATTTTGTTACCTTGCCTAATTTACCTTTAACTCCCAATGGCAAGATAGACAGAAAAGCCTTAGCAGCTTTGAAAATAGAACAAAATACCAATCTTACCAAGTGTATACCACCCCGCACACCATTAGAGAATAAATTGGTGAAAATCTGGGAAGAAATGCTACAGATTAAACCCGTTGGTGTCACCGATAATTTCTTTGATTTGGGTGGTCATTCTCTGTTAGCAATTAAATTAATCACAGCCATTGAAAAACAATTACAACTAAATTTACCTGTTGTTACCTTATTCCGGCAAGGAACAATTGAAAAAATTGCCGCAGTTTTAGAACAAAAATCCTTACCTAGCGATACAGATTTGTTAATTCCTCTCCAAACCCAAGGAGATTTACCCCCATTATTTTTAATTCACCAAGCCGGTGGTTATGCTCTCGCTTACTCAAAATTAGCTGAACTGTTAGGCACAGAACGACCAATTTATGGTATTCAAGCACCGGGTATAGATGGAAAACAGCCACCAGTAAATAGCATTGAAGAATTGGCTTCTCGTTACCTGAAAATTATTGCTGATGTTGTTCCTAATGGTGCTTATTTATTAGGTGGTCACTCATTAGGAGGACAAATTGCTTTTGAAATGGCTGCTCAATTAGAATCTGTAAATCAACAAGTTGAGCATTTATTAATTATTGATACTCATCCACCTTTACCAACTACCCAGGAGGATACAGAGGCTTTAAATGATGATGCGGCTATTTTGAGTTTTATTGTGGAACAGGTGGGGATTCATTTTAATGAAAATATCCAGATTAGTCCTCAAGAACTGGCTGAAGTGAATCAAGATGAAAAATTTGCTTATGTTTTAAAAGTTTTGCGTCAACATCAAATTATTCCACCTGATGCGGGAGAAAATTTAATCTCTGGTTTATTGAATGTTTATAAAGCTAGTTTGCAAGCTACCCTTGCTTATCAACCAAAACCCATTAAGTCAGAAATTTCGTTATTTACAACTGACTCACTAGCAGCACAATTCCCTGATGATGTAACTTTAGGTTGGCAAAATTTAACCAATGGAGAAGTAAAGACTTTCTCTATCCCTGGAGAACATCAAACATTGTTAAAACTACCTCACGTTGAGCAATTAGCAGGAATAATCAAAGAAGTTATTCAGGAATAGTGTTTGATTGAGGGTGAGAGAAAGAAACTATCTCACCCAAATTTCTCAAATCAGTTAAATTGTTTAGTTTAAATAAATTGAGTTGCAAAGATGTCAAGTTTACAAATACAACCAGTTTCAGAAACAAAGAAGTCAGATAAAATTTATGGTTTTGACTATTTAAGGGCTGTATGCTGTTTATCAGTCCTTGTTTTGCACTCGAATTTGCCTAGCTTATTAAATGATCACCGTCTTGTAAAAGATATTCTTAACTTTAATTTTCTGTTTTTATCTGTACCAATTTTCTTACAAATAGCATTGGTATTATTTTTTTTGAATAGAGAAAAAAAGCCAAGCTATTTTATTAATAGAAGATTGCCTAAACTGTTACAAATTTACTTATATTGGGGTTTAATATCTCATTTATTTAATTTGTTAATTAATCATGATACATATTTGGCTTATTTGAGGGGTTTAGATGGTTGGGGATTTATACAATATGTGATAAATGATGGATTTAGCAATCCGTTTTACTTCTTTTTTTCATTATTATTTACTACCTGTATAGCTGAGTTATTAGCCATCTGTTGGGAAAAAACCAAAAGTTCTTTGCTCCTTTATACTGGAATGATATTAGTCTTTTTAATTCTCATTGCCATGCCTTTCAGTGTATTATTTATTAACCGAGATTGGATTTTTTTAGCACAAGTATTTAATCCTTTAAACTTTTTGCCTTATATTTTTTCATCTTTTCTACTAAGTCAATATTTAATTAAAAATGAGGATCATCAATTCAACAATAAAAATTACTATCTGCAAATCTGTATATTGTTAATTTTATTTACAGGTTGTGCAGTTTTGGAATGGAAATACATTAGCAATACCATACCCTGGTGTTTTGGTTCTGTAGATTCTTTGCCTGCTTATACTAGAATTTCTTCGGTGTTTGGTGCTTGGTTAATTACTTTAATTTCCTTCCAAGTTAAATCACTTCCTAATTTTGTTATTAAATCTTTATCTGACTTATCTTTGGGAATATATTGTTTTCATACTTTTGTTGGTATAACATTTCAGATGATATTTCTGCACCAGCATAAATATTGTAGTATATTAGATTTTTTAGTTATGCTATTTGGTTCAGTAATTTTGACTAAAATATTTAAGCAAATTCCTATATTGCAAGATTTTGTTTAACAAAGTTTTGCATTTTATATGCAACTTCCTTAAATGTGATTTAGCACAGTTTAAGAAAAATAAGGATCGCTAAAAAATTAACTCATGATGCACCAGGAATAGATGGTCAAAGTCACAAATATTCACCCCTCTAATTTTTGTACACTCTCAATATTGGTGTCACTTTTGGTTGATTAGGATTAGTTAGGTTTAATCTATACACCGTTCTTAAGATATCTTCAGTTTTCTCACCTCTGACTGTAACTATATAATTTGCTGGTTTAGAATTATCTTTTTCAATTTTTTCGATTAATTTGTCTTGAATAACGGGAATACCTCTTAATCTTTGTCGTTGGGGAGTATTAGGTTTCACAAGACATAAAACCCCTGTCGAATTGGAAAATCTTAGTAATTGTAGAGCGTACTTTTGGTTATTAACTTCAAAGGAAGATGTCCGCCATCCTGTAGCTTGATGATTTGGTGGGATTTTCTTAAATACTTCCTGTGTTCTCTCATGATGTTGGCAGTTTCGATCAATAATTGGTTCTCCCGCAACCGCAGATTTTGATAGTATTAATATACTTGCACTGTAAAAACTTAAGCTTATGAAAGCTAAACGGATAACTTGAGAGAAATTAAGCATAATTTAGATTTTAGGTTTTGGTATCAACGACGGAGTAAAAATTTAGCTTGTTCCTAAGAGAATGTTGGAAAACTGATGAGGAGAGAAATTTTACAGCATATTTCAGGTAAATGAGGTACAAACTAAAGCTGAAAACTCACACAGGAAAAGGCTTTTCCTCCTGCTTCCTGCTGTATGTTAATCGCTGCCTTAATTCCTCCCAGTATCTATGTCACATTTTTCTCAAGAGACAGTAAAGATTGACGCAACAATGTAATTAAGGTTTCTGTGTCATCGGGAGTTGTGAATAGAGCCAGCAACTTCTGTTCACTCTCTAATAAAACGGGCATAACGGTATCTGCTAGTTGGATGCCTTTGGGAGTAAGTTGCACAATAACGCTACGGCGATCGCTCGGATCTCGCAGGCGAATGACTAGGCCATCTTGTTCCAGGCGATCAATGCGGTTTGTCATTGCTCCAGACGACAGCATTAGCAAACTATACAAATCGGTCGGTTTGAGTTGATAAGGATATCCTTGCCGCCGCAATGTTGCCAGCACGTCAAAAGACCAGACATTTAACTCGTATTTGGCCAACACCTTTTCCCGATGCTTTTCTAGCAACTTAGCAAGCCGCAGAACTCGGCCAACCACAGCTAGGGGTGCCACATCCAACTGAGGTAATTCTTGCTGCCACTGGGTCAGGATTTCATCAATTCGATCTTGGTTCATAAAGGAATTATATCTTTATATCGAGATACTTGACATTTATCTTTATTTTCATTATCTTTATATCAAGATAAATTTTAGCAGGCATTAGTTCTAGAGAAACTAGTAAAAAAACTACTTCTACTCAAATTAATTTCTGATGAGGGTGATCAAAGCTCATAGCTTCTGATTGCAGTTGGTTGTGGGCAAGCATTCACGCATCAATTTTCCCAAGGAGCATAAAATGATTGATTTTGGACTTACACATATTGCTTTGCCTGTGTCAAAGATTGAACAAAGTATTGAGTTCTATGCTACCTATGCTCAAATGCAAGTAGTTCATCATCGGGTTGATGCAGAAACAGGGGTTGCGGTCGCTTGGCTCACAGACCATACAAGACCATTTGTGATTGTTCTCATTGAAACTAAGTCAGTGCATCCGATTCTCTCTCCATTAGCGCATCTGGGAGTTGGTTGTAAGAGTCGTGAAGCAATGGATGCTTTGTGTGATCAGGCTCGTCAAGCAGGAATACTGGTTGAAGAACCCAAAGATTCTGGGTATCCGGTTGGATATTGGGCATTCTTGCGAGATCCTGATGGCCACACCCTGGAACTATCCTACGGTCAGGAGATTGGTCTAATGGTTAATCAGAGGAATATTTAGCAAAAACTAAATTGAGAGAAGATTATGAAGATATACGAGGCGCATCTAACCTTAAAGCCAAGGGGGAACTAAATTTCCAATCCTTTTCCTGAAAAATCCTATTACCTGGCATTAACTTATGGGCATCATTCATCCAGCTTCAAAAAAAACTAATGTGCGAAAATCTAGCACTTTGTCAAGCTTTGTTCATCTGCCTTCACCTTTTCTTTTTCTTGCTCTAGCTAGTGGGGCTGTACTGCCTATTCAAGCAGCGATGAACGCTCAGTTAGCTCGGTCAATTGGTTCATTCCCTCTGGCTGGAGATATTTCTTATTTGGTAGGTACTATAGTTCTTTTGAGTCTTTTATTAACTGGCAAATTCGGACAACCAAATTGGCCTGCATTAACCAAAGCACCTTGGTGGGCTTTCTGTGGCGGATTGATGGGTGCTTGGTACATCAGTTCAAGTGCATACTTTACAGCTACATTGGGAACTACTCTCACGATTGCGTTAATTATCAGTGGTCAATGTTTTATGGGGATGCTGGTAGATCACTTTGGTTGGCTGGGAGTGCCGCCCCGACGTTTTACAGCTAACCGACGCATTGCTGGAGCATTATTACTCTTAGCGGTTTTCTTCTTCACCTTGAAATAACAATTCTTAGTTTAGGGTATTAATATGGAAATTTTGTTGGCAATTGCTGGTGCTGCCTCTGCTGGTGGACTTCTTGCTTATGGTAGTGTAGCTAATGTTCAATTGATGCAGATAATTCGCTCCTCTATTGGTGCTGCTACTGTTAGTTTTATGATTGGATTTACAGCTTTAGCACTGCTGATGGTGTTGGGAATCATCGGCCCACTATCGCTAAACCAATTGTCTCAAGCTCCTTGGTGGGCTTTCCTTGGCGGTGCTTTAGGAGCAAGTTTTGTCACGTTTAATAATCTCAGCATTTCTAAATTAGGTTTGACAACCACAACAATGGCTATAGTGTTTAGTCAAATGCTGATATCACTGATAGTTGACCAGTTTGGTTTATTTGGGGTAATGAGTCGGAGCGTTAGTTTACCGAGATTATTAGGGGCTGTATTTTTATTAGCAGCAGTTATAGTTGCACAATTAGATTCTAAATTCAGCAGATAAGTAATTAGGCAGAATTAATTACACAACTTCTTTCCCTGCACCGCACTGAGCGCAGTTGAAGTGTTCCCTTGCAACACGTAGGAAATTAATTTTGCACGACTACTTAATAAAGGATTTAACTTGATAAGTAATTAGGCAGAATTAATTACTCAATTTATTTCCCTGTTCCCTGTTCCCTGTTCCCTGTTCCCTGTTCCCTTGCAACACGTAGGAAATTAATTTTGCACGACTACTTATATTGGCTGTATTCTGCAAATGTGCATTTAAAACTTAAATCTTTTGGGCAACAATACATATCATTCCATTAGTGATATCATTCCGAATTATCTGTAATCCTGATTTTTGTAGTTGTTCGCATAGCCAATTTTTATCAATGCGTAACTTTGGATAAGAACTGGTATTTAACAACCATTGATCGCCTTCTTTTTTATACAGTAAATCGTGGACTTCTACAACTTCTTGATGATATTCAAGAAAACAAGTAAAAATTGTAGAATCATCACTGCGGACAGGAATAAAACGCTGCGTTCCCTGAAGTTCTACAGAAACGTAGTCGCGGAAAGTCAAAATGAGTTTTCCATTTGTAGTTAGTACACGCCCAATATTTAAAAGTAAGGACTGAACTGAAGTTAATGATTCTAAATGCGTTAATGTGTCACCCATACAAACGATTAGTTGGGCTGGTTTTTCCACATATTGGGCAAAATTCAGAATGTCGTCGTGAATGGTGCGGATAGAAAGTTCTTTTGTGCGATCGCTCAACTCAGACAGCAGTGCAGCACAGAAATCTACAGCCATCACAGAAAATCCCATTTCTGCTAACGGAATTGATTGAAATCCCGAACCGGCTCCTAAATCAATTGCTAATCCTCGTGGTGTTGATTCGATATCCAGTTGACGAAAAAGGTCATGATTGCGCTTAATTGCTAATTCTGTATTACCTGAAATCCAACTGTAAACAGATGCAAGTTGCTGATCATAGTGGTCTTTTGCGGTGTTCATGGTTGTTTGTGCTGAAAGTTGGTTTGATTTTCCATTAATTCCCAAAATTCTGAAATCTGCTGAGTTGATTTGATGTGATACACACTTTTGGTAGTTTGAGCCTGCTTGATATATTCACGGTATTTTGGGGTTAAATATTTGTGACATAACCAAAGTGTGCGGTAGCTAGTAAGGGAACTCCTCAAAATTGGACTATTTTGCGGCCAGCCTTCCGGCGGTTTAAAGTAACCTGTGATAAATCGTTTAGTTACCCACCAGAAATGAACATATAGCGGTAAATCAACAAAAACTAAAGTATCTGCCTCGTTCAGTCGTAACCAGAGGGTTTCCATCGAACCAAACCCCTCAATAATCCATCGGTCAGTAGCTAAAATTTGCTCATGGTTTTGCTTATACTCTTCAGGGGAAACCTCAGCACCTCCTGGTTGATATTGAATTTTATCTAAAACATGAAGGGGTAAACCCGTGATTTGAGCTAATTTGCGACTGAGAGTTGATTTACCGCCTCCCGTGTTACCAAACACCGCTACTTTTTTCATTGTCACTCCTAAATGATCCATTTTGAGTCATGACTATTAATCATGATATTTTCCGGTATCTCCTTTTGGGAACAAAGCTATATATCAAAAGACTTTCACCCCTGTTCCCTGCACTGCACTGAGCGCAGTCGAAGTGTTCCCTGTTCCCTGCTGTAGCTCAGATGAGGATGCCACATAACAGTTGTTCATAATCCTTAAGGGTATCTATATCTATGAATCCCTGAGAGAAAGGAACGCTTAAACACTGGGAACTATGCTGGCGAATAGTTTTTCTGGCACCGATATCACCTTGAAGCAGAGTTAGTTCTGAAAATAAAGTTTTATGGAATAGGGCAGGAACTCCAAGAATACCAGCATATTCCGAGGCGATTATAAGCTGATTTGTGGTTTGATATCCGGTGATTAGTTGATTAAGGAGGTTGAGAGAAACAAAGGGTTGATCAGATAACATTAATATAACTGCCTCAATTTCAGGTGCGATCGCCTGAATAGCATTTAGTCCACAGCGAATAGAACTGGCCATTCCCGTTGACCATTGCAGGTTGTAAACAATCTGGATATCCAGATTTGTTAAATGAGGTTCAATGGTTGCAGCATAAGCACCTAACACCACAACCACTGGCCGACACTGAGAACAAACCGCCACTTCTGTAATCTGTCGAATTAATGATTTACCTTGGTATGTCAGGAGTTGTTTGGGCTGACCAAGCCTTGTGGAAGCACCTGCGGCCAGAATTATGATGCCAATGTTAGACATAGTTGCTCTAAAGAAGAATGGATCGAACCAAGGCGATCGCGTAAAAAACTAGCGGAACGTCCACCAATCACAGCTTGAATTTCTGCCACAATCGAAAGGGCGATTTCTTGGGGTGTTTCGGCAGCAATATCTAGTCCTACGGGGTTATAGATTCGTTGTTTTTGGGCAACGGTAGCTAGAATATTGTTTTCGTCCAGGTCATCCCACAATTTTTGCATTCGACGTTTTGGCCCTAATACCCCCAAGTAACGCACAGAGGAAGGAATCAGGGTTTTAAGAAATGCCAAATCGCTTAAATAGCGGTGTGTCATCACAACTGCTACGGTTTGCGGTGTTAATAAATGTTGGTATGAGTTGGGATCATCGGGTTCACACAATAAAATTTGATCAGCTTGGGGAAAGCGATCGCTCCTTAGAAATCCTGGTCGGTCATCAATTACGGTAACGTGCCAACCCAGATATTTAGCCAAATTCACTACAGGAATTGCATCATACCCAGATCCAAATACCAACAGTGGCACTAATGGGTTAATTACCTCAATCAACACATCAACCCGACCTTGAGATAGAGTATAGGATTTAACGCGAGTTTGTTTTTCTCTCAGTGCCTGGTGAGCGTCTGCTTCTATCTTTTCAGCGATGATAGGATGATTAATTTGGCTGATGACCGTACCATCTGAATTTAGCATCAGTCGAGAACTGACTATAATATCTGATACACCATCTATGTTAAAGATAGTAGCGATCGCCCCCGCTTGTTGAGACTGTAAACAATTCTGAATGAAAGACAGCTGACAGGTAGCAGTTTCATGACTGAGAGATTCAATCAAAACATCTACAATGCCGTTACAGCCCAAACCAAAGCCAAAAACTATGTCTTCACCCGATGTAGTGTCATATCTCACCACCATTGGCTCACCACCATCAAACATCAAGGATTGCGCCTTTTCAAAAACATCACCTTCCAAACAACCACCACTAAGCGCACTAATCATCTGTCCATCTTCAACTAATAGCATTCGCGCCCCTGGTCGGCGATAAACTGAACCGCTAGTTTGTACTACTGTTGCTAAAGCGGTACGCTGTCCAGACTGTTGGCTATGTGCAAATGCTTTGAGGATTTGCTGTAATTCGTTCATTAGTTATTGCTCACCGGAACTATAGAATTACTGTTTGATTTTTGAAAAAGACTGATACCGTTTTACTTTAATCATGATACAAATACCGGGGGAGGGTTTAGCAGTGCTAAACCCCTACAAGAAATTCATAAGTATCAAGGTTTTCGTGAATTGCTATGAGGTGGGCATTTCCTAAAATTTTCTGTTTTTATGCAGTGTTTGACAGAAAAATGCCCACCCTACAAATACTTAAAATTTTTCATGAATCATTGAGGATTCCTATATGTAATCAACTTATCTGGGGTGAATGGTAAACTCCGTAATCTCTTGCCTGTAGCATGATAAATAGCATTAGCGATCGCTGCCGCTACTCCCGTAATCCCGATTTCACCTGCACCACGCACGCCCAAGGGGTTAAAATTCAAATCCGGTTCACCGACAAAAGTAACTTCAATACGCGGAATATCTGCCTGTGTTGGGATGTGATAGGTTGCCAAATCATAAACAACGGGGTAGCCACTAGCGGGATCAAAATGGCATTCTTCCATCAGTGCTTCCCCAATACCCATAATCACACCGCCCCGGATTTGACTAGCGGCGGTTTTGGCGTTAAGAACTCGCCCCACATTAATCACCGATAGCCAACGAGTCACCTGTAAACGTCCGATTTCTTCATCTATGCTCACCTCGCAAAAATGAGCACCCCAGGAATAAAAGGTAAATTTCTGATCATTATCACTAGGAGTAGTGGAGGCCGTAACTTCAATAGCCGCCCTGCCCGATTCACGCAACATAGCGATCGCCTCTGATGCTGTTTTAGCTTTGGCTTGTTTGAGCAAGTCTTGGCAAGCCTTACTGACAGCAGGCATGAGAGAAGCCGCCATTGATGAACCACCTGCCAGCCCTCCATCGGGCATGATTGAATCCCCTAGTTCTACACGTATTTTTTCCACCGGCAGTCCTAGAACATCCGCCGCCGTCATCGCTACTACTGTATAAGTTCCTGTGCCCATATCGTTCCCAGCCGTCAAAATATGGGCAGTTCCATCCGACAACAGTCGTACCTTGGCTGCACCCGCCCGCCGATAACCAGGGAAGCTGGCCGCCGCCATCCCCCAACCAACTTGTAAACCATTACGGGTCATGGCTCGCGGTTGTTTAGGACGTTGATTCCAGCCAAATTGCTCTGCTCCTATTCGCAAACACTCGGCAAAATGTTTGGCAGAAAAGGGTAAATTGGTTTTTTGATGGGCTTGGGTTTCATTAAGTAGGCGTAATTGTACTGGGTCAATCTGCAACTTCCAGGCTAATTCATCCATTGCTGACTCTAAAGCCCACATCCCCGGATTTTCACCAGGCGCTCGCATATATGTGGGCATGGGAATATTTAGCACTGCCAAGTCTTGCTGTAAGCGGAGATGAGGTGCAGCGTACATTACAGGGGGAATAGTGGTGCAAGCCTCAACAAAGTTTTCTACTGGTGAAGTAGTAGTTTTGACGATATGTTCGATCGCCATTAACTTGCCCTTGGTGGTAGCTCCCAGGCGTAATGTTTGCTCGGTGGCGGTGCGGTGTCCGGTAGTAGTGGTCATTTGGCGACGGGAAACCACCATTTTTAAGGGACGGCCAATCTCTCTCGCTATAGCTACACACAGAATAGCGTGAGGCCAGGGAAATACCTTGCCACCAAAAGAACCGCCAATATAAGGAGTGATGACGCGGATTCGTTCTACTGGGATTCCTAGTAACTCGGCATAGGTGCGTTGTAAAATCATTACCCACTGGGTCGGCTCATAAATTGTTACTGAGTCGGTATGATGCCAATGAGCGATGACTGCATGGGGTTCTATGGGGGAGTTCAGTTCTCTCTCTGTGGTGTAGGTTGCTTCTAGGGTGGCGGCTGCTCCTTTGACTACGCTGGCAAAATTGTCTTTGGTTAACTGTCCTTTTTGAAATTCAAAATCCTTTTGATTGGTATAGCTGGCTTTTTTGGTATCAATCAGGGGGGGCTGAATTTCATAATCCACCTCTACTAAATTGGCAGCATAACGCGCCTGTTCTAAGGTGTCAGCAATTACTAAGCCAATAATTTGCCCAGCGTAATAAATGCGATCGTCCGACAGGGGTAATCTGGCTTCGGAAATTTTGGAATTTTGCCAATCATTGACAGGTTTAAAGATTTTGGGGACGTTGCGGTGCGTAAAGACTTTCAAAACTCCAGGCGATCGCATCGCTGCTTCTGTATTTATGTTGCATATACGTCCGTTACCTATGGTTGCAGTCACCAAATAACCATGCACCAGCCCCGGAAGTTGATGTTCTGCGGCATAGGTGGCACTTCCTGTTACCTTTGCCCGTCCATCTTTGCGGTTTACAGATGTGCCAATTACTTTACTCATAATCCCCCTCCTTTAGCTGCAACAGCGATCGCTCGGCGAATGGCTCGTTTTGCTAGTTCAACTTTGAATTTATTGCCGGTTAATGGTTTGGCATCCCGCAAGGCCATGTCTGCTGCTGGCTGCAAAATGGCATCATTCACGGATTTACCAACTAAAAACTGTTCTACTGCTAATAATCGCCAAGGTTTGTGTGCTACTCCACCCATAGCTAAACGCGCATTACGGATGCGTCCACCAGATACATCAAGGGCAGCAGCAACAGAGATGAGAGCAAAAGAATAGGAGGCGCGATCGCGTAATTTGAGATACACCCCGGATTGAGCAAAGGGTAGAGGTGGCAGAATTATGGCTGTAATCAACTCCCCAACTTCTAAATTAGTGTCGCGTTCTGGGGTATTACCAGGGAGACGATGAAAATCTGCAAAAGGAATCTGACGCTTACCCCGTGAACCTTCCACTTCCACCACAGCTGCTAAAGCTGCTAAAGCCACGGCCATATCTGAGGGATGTACAGCCACACAGCGATCGCTAGTTCCCAAAATGGCATGATTACGGTTGACACCAGTGATCGCCGGACAGCCAGAACCCGGTTTTCGTTTATTACACCCAAATGCCGGATCGTAGTAGTAAGGGCAACGAGTACGCTGCATTAAATTACCCCCAACAGTGGCCACATTGCGAATTTGTTGGGATGCACCAGCCAGAATTGCACGGGACAACAAAGGATAATTGCGCCGGATTTGGGGATGATCAGCTACTGCCGTATTTGTCACTAATGCCCCGATGCGGATACCTCCCTCTGGGGTGGTTTCAATTTGCTGAAGCTCCAAGCGAGATACATCAATGAGTTGGGATGGTTGATCCAGATACACCTTGAGACGATCAACTAGATTTGTACCTCCGGCAATCAATAGAGCAGATGGATTTTTGGATGAATGAGCGATCGCTTCTGACACAGACTGAGGGCGGAGATAGGCAAAATTCTTCATGTTCCTGCCTCCCTTGTTTCCCGAATTTGTATACTGGCATCAACTAGGGATGGAGTTTGTCCTGCGGCTTGTTGAACTGCTGCCACAATCCCGTTATAAGCACTACAACGGCAAAGATTCCCACTCAAACGCTCCCGAATTTCCGCTTCTGATATCTCTGCTAGTTTTGGCGGACGAGTTAAATCAGGTGTGATCACACTGGCACAACCGCGCTGCACTTCATTAAGTAGGGCAACCGAGGCACAAATTTGTCCCGGCGTACAGTATCCACACTGAAAACCATCATTTTCAATGAATGCGGCCTGTACTGGATGCAGTTGTTCACCCCTGGTTAAACCCTCAACAGTAACGATCTGTTTGCCTTCCTGCATGATGGCCAATGAGAGACAGGAATAGACTCTTTCTCCATCAACTAGCACCGTACAAGCACCACATTGACCATGATCACAGCCTTTTTTTGTGCCTGTCAGTCCCAATCGTTCCCGGAGTAAATCTAGTAATGTTACACGGGGTTCAATGGTTACAGTCTGGGGTTTGCCATTAATGGTTAGTGTTACCTGTGTTTCACCTTGGATCAGAGAACTACGACGAGGGGCAGTTGGGGGAACTTCCTGAGCTTCGACGTTATCGAGTAACTTGGGAGCTACAATTGCAGTTCCAGCAGCAGTGAGAGCTTGTCCTAAAAACCAGCGTCGGGAACTTGCTGACGGTTTCCTGTGATTCGGTGGCATGGCTTTTTTCTCCAAAATCTCTATCTAGAGCGTCATAGCTACAAAATCAATGAGTCAAGCATGACGTAACTCCAGGGCTGAAGGATAGTAAATTTTGGACACAGATTTTTCCACCAACCCACGACGCACAATCTCATCTGAAAGCGATCGCTGATGCCGATAATAGGCAGATGGTGTGGTGTGTAGAAAATACTTAAAGTCTTTGATAAAATGATTCTGATCGTAGTAGCCTAAATCTAGGAAAAAAGATGAATCATCATGAGCCAGCGCATGGAATTTTTTGTAGGTATTCTTAAACCGCACAATTCGAGCAAACGTTTTCGGACTCAAGCCAACATAAGTTTTAAATTTTCTTTCTAAGGTTTTGTAATGTACATCAAATTTGTCTACAAGTGCATCAATACGAATATTACCTTGTTGTTGTAAAATAGTTTGTAAAGCTTTAGTAATAATAAAGTCGGGTAAATCTGCTGTCAAAAGTCGCTGTAAGAAAAATTTGTTTAATAACTCAATTCTCGATTGGTCAGAATCTGCTTCATAAATTTGTTCATACAATTCTGATAAAACGGAGATAGATAATTCATCAGGTTTCAATATTTGATTAGCTAATAAATTCAGTGGTTGATGCAGCAATATAAATAACCCCATCGGCTTAATCTTCACACCTACCTGATTTAAACCAGCATTGAGATCAACCATTACCGAAAAATCTCGCTCACCCACAATATGAACTGTTTTAATCTCACGCTCAACCTGCCGTTCCTGATCATGCCAAGAATAAGATGTTCCATAATTGAGAATGAGTTCAGTATATCCATCGGGAAGAATGAGTTCTCGTCGGACTCTGCTAACGTTAGTAGTTCGCAAAATCCAATAACAGCCAATATAAGGTATCAATAAGGGGTGTGGATAAATAACCTGATAGTAGGGACTATCTACTGCTTGGCTCATAACAATATAATCACTTAACTTTATAAACTTCTTGGTATTGTAAAACTTCGCCTAATTTATAGACAAATATAGTCATCTCTAGTCATTAATCACAGAGAAATCAGCTAAAATCACCGATACAGACTTGCTCTAGCAAAAGGAACTAAGCGAGAATGTTGTTGGACACAAGTAGGAACATAAGTTAGTATATATTAACTAACATCCACAGAGAGTAGCTAGTGTATGCAAGTGGTCGAGCAGCATATCATTCAAAAAAATCATCCCCATTATCAGGAGATTGATCAATTATTTTTTGCTGCCAAAAACCTCTACAATCCCCGTTGAAAACGTTCATTACTATTTGAGTTCATCATTGGGCGGAAGCATAACTACTGGAAACGAAATGCCCAAAACCAAATGATGTTAACCCCGCAAAAACTCGCATAAAATTACGTCTGCTGAAGTAATCAGCAACACCTTTTTTATTTTTCATTTGCTGCCACCTGTATCAGTAGTTCAACAGCAGCACATAACTTAGAGTCAACTCTAAGTAAAAAGCTTGTTTATAGGTCAACATTCGTCTGAACTCATAAAAACCTAAATCAGAAATAGCTGCTGATAATTTCTGAGAGGCGTTGAACTTCCCGTAATAATCCAATTTTTTCGTAATAACGGATCGTATGAGAACTTAAACCTACACGCTTAGAAAACTCTTCCACATTCATCTGAGTTTTGATTCAATTTACTTAAAAAAACCATTGATTATAGTTTTTCATACAACTGGATTAAATGCAAAAATAGGGATTGATGATTATTCTGTATATGAACCAGAACAAAAATTTAATTTGATGTAATTTGTCATATATAGTAATCCTATTTGAATTTTGAAATTACCTACGTAGTAGGGAACTCTTAACAGGGAACAGGTAATACCATTTCACGAAAAAAGTGATACATATAGTAAAATAAGAAATACAGAGTGTTGTGACGAAGAATGAGTAGAGTAGTCAAAATAGAAATAACAGAAACGGTTGAAGAATTGCATCAGCTATTGA
>DATGXB010000143.1:0-4334 GCA_035299225.1 Nostocaceae cyanobacterium
CTTGCCCCCTGCCCCCTACCCCTCTTCCCCTCTGCCTCCTATTCATCTCCCCAGGTGCGTAATTGTAGATAAACTAAGATTAAGGCTATGGCTAAAAGTACGGTAGCGACTGCGGCCGCATAACCAAAATCAAATTGACCAAAGGCTTCTTGATAGGTGTAGTAAACTAATAGATTAGTAGAATTTAAAGGACCTCCGCCTGTCATAACATAAACTGCTTCAAAACTGCGTAAGGTAAAAATAGCAGTTGTGACGGTAGTAAATACTAAAGTTGGTCGTAAACCTGGTAAAGTGATGTGCCAGAATTGTTGCCAACCATTAGCCCCGTCTAGTTCGGCCGCTTCATAACGACTGGGAGGTATTGTTTGCAAGCCAGCGAGGAAAACTACCATATTAAAACCGAGTTGTTTCCAGGTGCTAAATAAAATTAATACGGGCATTGCCCAAAAGGTGTCAGCTAACCAAGGGATATCGGGCAGTTGTAAAATATTTAATATTTCATTAACTGGCCCTGTATTTTGAAATAACCAGCGAAACCCTAAACCAGCAGCTACGACAGAAATAATTGAGGGCAAAAAGTAAGCGCTGCGGAAAATACCCCGACCAATAATTGAGCGATTTAATAATACTGCTAGACCTAAAGAAATGACTATACTGGGAATGATTGTGGCAATAGTAAAATAAGCGGTATTGAAAATTACTTGCCAAAAGTCAGAGTTAAGGATTAAACGCCAATAGTTTTTTAAACCTACCCAACGAATACCAGTTTGAGTAAAACTACCAGCCGTAAAACTGAGATAGAACAGATAGGCGATCGGCCAAATTATAAATAAAAGTAATAAAATTAGTGCTGGTGTGAGAAAAACCCAAGCAGCAACCGTATCATTATCTAGCAGGTGCATGGGAGACAAGCGTTTACTTTTCATAGTTGAAATAATGTTAATTAAATTTGGTATATTTTAAATCCATCCTGAGACTGCTGCTACAATTCATTTGACCTAAAATATATTACTTAGATGTCCCCAGTTTTAACCGGTTTTAAACAACTGCAAAATGCTTGTAAATTACTGACTTACAGTGTAGTTATAGCATTACCATTAGCATTTAGCACTAGTGTATTAGCCCAACTTTCTACAGCCCCAACGATGACTGTATCTCAAGCGGGGGATGTTGCCCAAGATTCTATTAATCAAAAGTTGTTTGGGCAATGGGAAATACAAGATAATTCATTTCCTTTTAAAATGAATTTAATGTTTACACCAGCCGGTGAATTCTATTTAATTGTGAATGAGGCTGGAAGGTCTGGGGCTTTTCCTATGAAGTATAAGATTAATACTTCGCCTAAACCGATGCATCTAGATATAACTTTACCAGATGCTAAAGAGCCAGTGGAAACAATTTTTGAGTTTACAGCTGATGGTCAATTGCGAGTGCAGTTAAATAATACTGATCCTGGTAAACCTAGACCCAAGAATTTTGATGCTCAGGTGTCGGTATTTAAAAAAATCTCTGAGACTACAACTTTACCAGAAAATGTGGAAGTTGCGCCTGTTGGAAACAACCAAGCCAGTACACCAGAGTCAGAAGCTAAACAAACCATAGGAGCGATGAGCCGGGTACAACAGGCTTACTATCTAGAATATAGTAGGTTTGCTAAAACACTTAATGAACTACAAATTGGGATCAAGCCAGAGACTGAAAATTACCGCTACCGCATTATACCTCAAGGTAATGGGAAAAAGAGTGTAGTGCAAACTGCGACGGCGAAAAAGCCAGGATTGCCTAGTTATACTGGGTTTATTTATATCCAAAAAGATGCAGCAGGGGAAGAATTACCTTATGCACTAATCTGTGAAACTAATCAGCCCTCAACTAAACCCCCCGCAACGCCAAAAATTCCTAGCAACACATCCCAAGAGGCTAAATGTCCGGTAGGATCTAGTCCACTATGATAATTTTCTGTTTATGAGTCAAGATTGTTCACTTGATACTACTTGCCTGATTTTTCCTGATGTTGCTACAACAGAGTTGAAATCGGGCTTTCCTGTGAAGTTGGGGGTGCTGGCTTCGGGAAAGGGTAGTAATTTTGAAGCAGTGGCTAAGGCGATCGCTCAAAATCAACTTAACGCCCAAATTCAAGTTTTAATTTATAATAACCCTGGTGCGAAAGTTGTCGAAAAAGCGGCTAAATGGGGTGTAAAAGCAATTCTCTTAAATCACCGTGAATACAAAAAGCGGGAAGAGTTAGATCAGCAAATCGTTAATACATTACGTCAACATGATGTAGATTTGGTAGTGATGGCGGGTTGGATGCGTCTAGTTAGCCAAGTTTTGATTGATGCTTTTCCCGAAAGAATTATTAATATTCACCCCAGTCTGTTACCCAGCTTTAAAGGGATTAATGCCGTAGAACAAGCTTTGGCCGCAGGTGTAAAAATCACAGGTTGTAGTGCACATTTGGTCTGTTTAGAAGTAGATAGCGGTCCAACTTTGATCCAAGCGGCTGTACCCATTTTGCCAGACGATACCGTAGAAACACTCCACTCTAGAATACAAGTGCAAGAACACCGCATTTTACCATTAGCGATCGCCCTAGCAGCTAGTAGGAGGCAGGGAGGATGAAGAGGCAGGGGGGCAGAGGGGCAGGGGAGCAGGGGGGATGAAGAGGCAGGGGAGCAGGGGGGCAGAGGGGCACGGGGGAAAGAAGAAGTAATTCCTTATTTCCTAATGACTAATGACTGTTCCCTGTTCCCTGTTCCCTGTTCCCTGTTCCCTGTTCCCTGTTTCCTGTTTCCTAATGACCAATAACTAATGCTAAAATCCTCAGTTAGAAATTTAGGATCTTTTCATGCCAGTTGTAGCTAATCCAATCAGATTTGGTACAGACGGCTGGCGGGGTGTAATTGGTGAAGAATTTACCTTTGCACGCCTAGCCTTAGTAGCCCCAGTTGCCGCCGAAGTCTTATATCAGACGTATTTTTCTACAGCAGGAAATCGCCAGATTATTGTAGGTTAC
This sequence comes from Nostocaceae cyanobacterium, assembly GCA_035299225.1. Lineage (GTDB taxonomy): Bacteria > Cyanobacteriota > Cyanobacteriia > Cyanobacteriales > Nostocaceae > DATGXB01. The sequence goes on from DATGXB010000143.1 coordinate 3,017, forward strand.
GATCGCCGTTTTATGGCGGAAGATTTTGCCCAAGCTGTGGCGGATGCTGTGACAGATGCGGGTTTTGATGTGCTTTTAAGTGAAACTTTTGCTCCTACTCCGGCTTTTAGTTGGGCTGCAAAACAACTGAATGCTTTAGGGGCTTTAGTCATTACCGCTAGTCATAATCCCGGTGCATATTTAGGTTTAAAAGTCAAGAGTGCTTTTGGTGGTTCTGTACCCCCGGAAGTAACAAAGGAAATTGAAGCATTATTACCCCAAGGAATACCAACAGCCACAAAACCGGGTAAGTTAGAAAAATTTAATCCCTGGCCAAGTTACTGCCAAGGGTTAGAAAAAAAAGTGGATATTGATAAAATTAGAAATGCGATCGCCTCTGGAAAATTAACAGTATTTGCCGACGTGATGCACGGTGCTGCGGCTGGAGGACTAGCAAAACTTTTAGGTGAACAAGTCAAAGAAATTAACAGCGACAGAGATCCTTTATTTGGTGGTGGTGCACCAGAACCTTTGCCAAAATACCTTTCTGAGTTATTTGCAGTGATTAAAAATCACACTCAGATAAATAATGAAGGATTAACAGTTGGTTTAGTTTTTGATGGAGATTGCGATCGCATTGCAGCCGTAGATCAAAACGCTAATTTCCTCAGTTCCCAAGTTCTCATCCCCATCTTAATTGACCACCTCAAAAGTCGTCGCAACTTTCAAGGGGAAATCGTCAAAACCGTTAGCGGTTCAGATTTAATGCCCCGTGTAGCCGCACTGCATAACCTGTCAGTATTTGAAACGGCTGTGGGTTATAAATACATTGCTGACCGAATGTTAGCCACAGAAGTATTATTAGGTGGGGAAGAATCTGGGGGTATTGGTTACGGTAGCCACATTCCCGAACGAGATGCCCTATTATCGGCATTATACGTATTAGAAGCAGTGGTGGAATCAGGGCAAGACTTAGGCGAATATTACCGCCATTTACAACAACAAACTAACTTTATTTCTGCCTATGACCGCATAGATTTACCACTGGCCAGCATGGAAGTCAGAGGGAAACTATTAGCACAATTACAAAACCAACCATTAACAGAAATTGCTGAGAAAAAAGTAATTAACTGTCAAACCATAGACGGTTACAAATTCCGTTTAGCTGATGATAGTTGGTTAATGATTCGCTTTAGTGGGACTGAGCCAGTATTACGCCTCTATTGTGAAGCCTCCACATTAGAAGAAGTAAATAAAACCCTCACCTGGGCTAAAAACTGGGCAGAAGGGGCTTAGAGAGGCAGGGGGGCAGGGGGGCAGAGGGGCAGGGGGCAGAGGG
>DATGXB010000144.1:0-2015 GCA_035299225.1 Nostocaceae cyanobacterium
CAATAGGCAATTTATTTTTATTTCCCCTCTGCCCCTACTGATGTTTTTACTTTAATTACTTATGCCCTTATTTGAATCAATACCCGCATTATTAGTTTTAGCAGATGGCACAGCTTATCGTGGTTGGTCTTTTGGTGCTACAGGAACCACCATTGGCGAAGTCGTGTTTAATACTGGCATGACCGGCTATCAAGAAGTATTGACAGACCCCAGTTACTGTGGACAGATAGTGATTTTTACTTATCCTGAACTGGGGAATACTGGCATCAATCCCGAAGATGAAGAAGCAAATCGGCCTTATGTGCGGGGTGCGATCGCTCGGAATATCTGCCAAAAACCTAGTAACTGGCGCTCTACCCAATCTTTACCCGACTACCTCAAACAGCACCAAATCCCCGGTATCTATGGCATAGACACCCGTGCCCTCACCCGGAAAATTCGGATGTATGGGGCGATGAATGGGGGAATCTCTACATCTATATTAGATGAAGCCGAACTGTTAGAGCAGGTGCAAGCAGCACCTAACATGGCAGGACTAAATCTAGTTCAGGAAGTGACTACCACTCAAACCTATGAATGGAGTGAACCCACTCCCCCAACTTGGGAATTTAATCCAGAAGCGGTAGACAAAATCAAGGAAAACTTTACTGTTGTAGCCCTAGATTTTGGCGTAAAACGGAATATTCTACGCCGTTTAGCCAGTTATGGTTGTCGAGTCATAGTTGTTCCTGCTGATACACCTCCAGAAGAAATTCTCAAATACAATCCAGATGGCGTTTTTCTCTCTAATGGACCCGGCGACCCAGCAGCAGTTACAGAAGGCATTACCACTGTTAAATCCCTGCTGTCGAGTCAAAAACCCATATTTGGGATTTGTATGGGGCATCAAATATTGGGTCATGCCTTGGGAGCAGAAACCTTTAAACTAAAATTTGGCCATCGTGGTTTAAATCAACCAGCTGGGTTACAACAAAAGATAGAAATTACCAGCCAAAACCACAGTTTTGCCATTAACCCGGATACTTTACCGGATACAGTTGTCGAGGTTAGCCATCTCAACTTAAACGATCGCACAGTGGCCGGGATACGTCATAAAACTTTACCGGTGTTTTCTGTTCAGTATCACCCAGAAGCCAGTCCCGGCCCCCATGATGCTGATTATCTGTTTGAGCAATTTGTTCAAGCAATGCAAACAGCAAAACAAGCAGCAATGGCTGAGGTTAAGTAAAAATAGAAAATGGCGATGGATCAGGGAGATGGGGAATACAGGAAACAGGAAAAGAAGGAAAAGGCCACAAATTAACCTCACCTTCAACCTTGAGCCTGATTACCCCCATACCTAGCAGGTTATAGACAACTTGCTTAAAAACCATCTATACTTGAGCGTTCACTTTCAGTTAATGAGGATGAGGAGGGAGTTATTGCTGAACCACTAAATCTAACTGTAAGCCTGAGAGGTACACGGGAAACCCGCGATAATTGTCAGCTATTCCGCCTCACAGGTTTGTTAGACGCTTTTTCTGAACCGACATTTCGTAAGGTACTCAGCACCAAAATTGACGAAGGCCCAAAAAATATTATTTTGGATCTTTCACAGATTGATTTTGTTGATAGTTCTGGCTTGGGTGCGCTGGTACAGCTGGCAAAGCAAGCTCAAAACGCTAACGGTACTTTGCAAATCGTCACCAATGCCCGTGTTACTCAAACGGTCAAGCTGGTTCGCTTAGAGAAATTTCTCTCTTTACAAACCACTGTTGACGCGGCGCTAGAAAATATCAAGTCATCTTGATTGCTTGACCGGAAATAATCAATTTGGCTATCCGATGAAATATCTGGATAGCTCAATTTTTATTTACAGCAGGGAACAGGGAACAGGGAACAGGGAACAGGGAACAGGGAACAGGGAACAGGCAATAGGCAATAGGCAATAGGCAATAGGCAATAGGCAATAGGCAATAGGCAATAGGCAATAGGCAATTTATTATTCTTTCCCCCCTGCCCCCTGCCCCCCTGCC
>DATGXB010000145.1:0-2359 GCA_035299225.1 Nostocaceae cyanobacterium
AGCGATTAGTTCCCACTGTTCCCACGTCAGATTACTAGGGTATACTTTAGTCATTGGCTCACAAGTTGTTTTTTCTACAATTTCAGTTTAATCCTTGTGAGCTTTCCTACAACACCCCCCACTTTTAAAACATCCTCTAAGAACATAATCAAATAATATCTTCTAACCCTGCGTTGATTTCCTCTAACTCAAATTCATTGGGATCAAAACTTTCATCTAACCAATCCATTCTTTCTTCGTACTCAGGATGGTCTGGGTTATTAATTATAGATAATAACTCTGCATACCCCCAAGCACCACCGCAATCTTCTGGGGGACAAGCACGTTTTCCAGTTATGCAAATGGGGTATTTGATTTTACTATCTGCTGGTAGGACTTTTTCTACTAAAATTTGATGTTCCCAATCATCTCCAAAATCGTAAGTATACAAAAACTTAAATTTTTCTCCAGGCACTACTTGATTAAGTTTGACATTTTTCTCATTTTTTACATCAATACCATATTCTGGTGCGGGTTGACCGTACTCAACTCCACCAATATTCCATGAATGCAAATGACAGTTATACCAACCCATTGCCACTTGAATAATAGAATGTAATTGCTCAAGGGTTGTATTGCTTGCTACCTGGATTCTTCTCCAAATAGGGGGTCGGATATGCTTAAGAGATATTTTAAGTTGATAAATCGTGGATGTGGAAGGTGATTTTTTCGGTGGCATAGGTTACTTTTAATGGTATAATTTACTGATGTCTTTTCATCACATACCAAAATACATAAAATTCTACCATTAAAAAGGGGTACGCTTGAGCATACCCCGAAGATGAAAGTTGAAAATTGACAGTTAATTAAGATAGATTCTGTAATTCTGCGGTGCGGACGGAAAGCACTTGAGTTTGATTACCGCGACGCACTTTTACCTGTAATACTTGACCTAAAGTGCTGTCTTCTACAACATTCTGTAATTGTTCAGCGCTGGTAATGGGTTTATCATCCACTTGAACAATGACATCACCCCGACGGATACCCGCAGCCGCAGCTGGAGATTTGGGGACAACGCGCATTACTAACACGCCGCTAACTTCGGGAATTTCAAAGGTAGAATTGGGGTCAGAATTATTTTGTTTAGCTAATTGAGGTGTAAGGGTAATCATCTGTACACCTAAATAGGGGTGTGCTACTTTCCCATCACGTTGTAATTGTGTAGCGATCGCCTTCGCTTTATCAATAGGAATCGCAAAACCAATCCCCATCGCATCTGCACGAATAGCGGTATTAATACCAATGACTTCCCCATTACCATTTAATAACGGTCCCCCAGAGTTACCGGGGTTAATAGCTGCGTCAGTTTGAATAAAATCTAAACGTTTATCGCTGATTCCGACTTGAGCGCTGGAACGTTTTAAGGTGCTGACAATACCTAAAGTCACGGTGTTATCAAAACCCAAAGGATTACCAACTGCGATCGCCCAATCTCCTACTTGTACATTACTAGAAGAACCTAGCGAAGCCACAGGTAAATCACTACCAGCATTAATTTGAACTACCGCTAAATCTGTAACTTCATCTATCCCCCGCACTTTTCCCTCAAAAGTCCGGCCATCCTTGAGGCGGACTGTTACCTTATCAGCCTTATCAACTACGTGGGCATTAGTTAAGATTAAACCGCTTTTGTCAATAATAAAACCAGAACCTAAACCCCTGACTTGTTGTTCACTTGGTCCCATTGGCACATCACCAAAAAACCTACGGAAAACCGGATCATCAAAAAAGGGATCTACACGTCTGGTAATGGTGCGCTCTGTATCAATCCTCACTACCGCCTTGCCTACACGGTTGACAGCCGCCGTCACAAAGCTACTATTACCAATAACTGCCGTTGCTGCTGATGGTCTTTGAGCGACAATAGCAGGAGCTTCGGAAGTAAAACTAGGTGCTGGTTCGGCTTGGGAAGGTAACACCCGTAAAGAAGTAACCGTTAGCACAACTCCTAAAAATATCGCTAAAGCATGGCTACTGAGTTGGCGTATAGATTTGTGTACTTTGGAAAATCGCATAATCACAACCTAATCTAGAAGCTTAACTTTTTTTTGGTAATTGGTGACAAAATCTATCTACAACTACTATTACAGCTTGGCTGAAAATCTCTGCCTATTGACGCTGCTAATATTCTTCAAGTTTCTTAAACATTATTCCTGATTGATGTTGATACTGAGCTATTACCTATATTTCAAGTTAATTGAACACCCAACTATAAAGCCATTATGGAAATTACCCCTATTCAGGTTCGGTTTTTACCCATTTAGGAGGCAGGAGGCAGGAGGCAGAAGGCAGGGGGGCAGAGGGGCAGGGGGGCAGAGGG
>DATGXB010000146.1:0-18017 GCA_035299225.1 Nostocaceae cyanobacterium
CTGGTGTCGGCGTTTGAGCAAAGATTATGAACGATTACCCGAAACTACAGAGACTTTTATTTACATTGCCATGATTCGCATTATGGTCAGACGATTGGCATGATTTTTTACTACCTTTTACTTTTAAAACATCCTCTTAGAGGTAGTCAGCAAAACGCCGACGGAACAATTTCTTTAAATTTTGCTTCTCCTGCTATTCCTGCAAAATTGGGTATTTTGGAATTAGCTAATAATTTACCTGTCACTCCGAAAGTAACTCTTAAAGGTTTTGCATCTTTACCAGCAGATACCTTTGCTGAAGGGACTGCATCTGGTAGTGCGTTGGTTGGTGGAAATACTAATGGGAGAAATGTTCCTTTTGCTAGTCAACCAGTACAAGGTTTTAGTGGAGTTCAAGCAGCAGATGGAGATACTTTTTGGTTTTTGTCTGATAATGGTTTTGGGAGTAAAGCCAATAGCAGTGATTATCTATTAAGAGTTTATCGAATAGATCCTAACTTCCGAGGAAGTGAATCTGGTGATGGTAACGTTAATGTTCTGAATTTTATTCAACTATCTGACCCAGATCAGAAAGTACCTTTTAATATTGTTAACCAAAATACTACAGACCGACTTTTAACAGGTGCAGATTTTGATGTTGAGTCAATAGCCATAGCTGCTGATGGTACAATCTGGATTGGTGATGAGTTTGGACCTTATCTATTACATTTTGATGCTAGTGGCAAACTTTTAGAAGCACCCATCCCTACACCCAACACACCCCAACTAAATACATTAAATCGTCAAATTCCTATTGTTATTGGTCATCGGGGGGCAAGCGGTGAACTTCCAGAACATACTTTAGAAGCTTATCAATTAGCAGTTGAAAGGGGTGCTGATTTTATTGAACCTGATTTAGTTGCTACTAAAGATGGTGTTTTAATTGCCCGTCACGAACCAAATTTAATTAATACTACTGATGTAGCTGAAAAATTCCCTGACCGTAAAACTACAAAAATGGTTGATGGGAGAGAAGAAGAAGGATTTTTTGCAGAGGATTTCACTTTAGCAGAAATTAAAACCCTGCGGGCAAAAATGCCCCAAAGTTATCGCACCCAGGAATTTAACGGGTTGTACGAAATTCCGACTTTAGAGGAAATCATTGATTTAGTTAAACAAATAGAAATAGACACTGGAAAGAAAATTGGTATTTATCCAGAAACAAAACACCCCACCTACTTTACAGACCAAGGAATTAACATCAGTCAAAAATTGATTGATATCTTAAAGCAAAAAGATTTTACAGATCCTAATCGGGTATTTATTCAATCTTTTGAAGTTGGCAATCTGAAAGAATTAAAAAATGTAATAATGCCTGCTGCTGGGGTTGATTTACCTCTAGTTCAATTGTTCGGTGCTTTTAATGTTAACCTAGACGGTTCTTTACAAGAAGTTCGACCTTATGATTTTGTTCGCAGTGGAGATTCTCGCACCTACGCAGATTTAAGAACAGCCGCAGGTTTACAGGAAATTGCTACTTATGCAGATGGTATTGGCCCTTGGAAACGGATGATTGTTTCTGTTCAGGGTACGGATGCGAATGGTGATGGTCAAGCAGATGATGTGAATGGTGATGGTGTAGTTAATGATGCTGATAAAACTTTAACAGCACCTACTACTTTAGTTCAAGATGCCCATAATGCTGGGTTGTTAGTGCATCCTTACACCTTCCGGGATGAAGAACGTTTTCTAGCCGCAGACTATGAAGGAAGTCCAGAAGCAGAATTTCAACAGTTTATTAATTTAGGAGTTGATGGATATTTTACGGATTTTCCGGGTACAGGTGATTTAGTGCGCGATCGCCTGGCCTTCGTCAGATCCCCGGATAACCCTGATGTGAGTAACCCAACAGCATCTAACCTGAGTGGTTCACGCGGTTTTGAGGGAATGGCCATCAGTCCCTATCAAAAAACATTATATCCTTTATTAGAAGGAACAGTTGTCGGTGATCCTGCAAATTCTCTCAGAATTTATGAATTTGACATTGCAACCAAACAATTTAAAGGAGTATTAGGATTTTATCGCTTAGAAGCTGCTAGTAATGCCATTGGTGATTTTACTGCTATTAACCAAAATGAATATTTAGTCATTGAACGGGATAATCTTCAAGGTAGTCTGGCTAAAACCAAGAAAATTTATAAAGTCAATTTTGCTCAAAAAGACGCTAACGGCTTTGTCAGCAAAGAAGAAATAGCCGACTTACTCAACATTCAAGACCCCAATGATTTGAATCAAGATGGTAGTAATACTTTTACTTTCCCATTTCAAACTATCGAAAATGTTCTAGTATTGGATGAGAAAACAATTCTCGTAGCCAATGACAATAATTATCCCTTCTCCATTGGTAGACCACCAGAAATTGATAATAATGAAATTATTGTTTTAGGTCTAGAAAATCCCTTAAACTTAGCACCACCCAAACTTACCAATACTACCGAAGATATATTTGAAATATCGGGAATTGGTACAAAATTCAAATTAAAAATTTCCTTCCAAGGTCGGACTTCTAGCTTAGTTAACGACTTGGGAATATTTACAGTTGATGATGATGCTGGGAGAATCAATGGTATTGCTCCCGGTTCAGCCGAATATACTCAATTAGCTTTAGCTAGAGCAAAAGTTGTCTTTTCTTCAATTGCTAATCTTCCCAATGGATTTAGTACAGAGAATATCGGCAGGATTTTAGAGTTAAAATACTCAGAAAAATTCAGATTTTTGTTAGTTAAAAATAATTCCATTGATGCTGTAAAAGCTGGAAGTAATGCCGAACTAATTTTTGCTGACCCCACTAAACAACAAGTTGCTAATTTAGGAGATGATATTTACTCTCTAGCTTGGAAAGATGGTTCTAACAATAATGTTGAGTTTAAAGATTTAGAAATTCAAATCCAAGCTACAAATGAAACTGTAAGTTTAGGTACAGCTATCCAAGAAAAACTGCAAGGGGAAATGATTGACCTGCGGGGTATTACAGATCAGGTAAAAGTTGATTTTCAACTTAACCGAGAAGCTTCTTTTAATAACTTTGTAGGTTTCTATCAAATAACTGATGAAAATGGAGGAATTGATACTAATGGAGATGGTACTGCTGACATTCTCCCTGGTGACTCTGGTTATATTCAAGCGGCAATTAATAGCAGAATCACAGATATTAATTTAGCGGTTGAAAACCAAGGAACTGCTAATTTTTCTGCTATTCTTAATCCTGGTTCTCTCCTTGCACCATTTATGATTGTCAATAGTACAATTGACACTCTTTTGGATAATAATGCAAGTAATGATCCGTCTGTTTACTTCACTTTCTTAGGTGCTAATGCTGATAAAACCGACCATATTCGTTTATTAGGTGACAATATTTTTGGTTTTGAAGATTTACCAGACGGTGGAGATAAGGATTTTAATGATGTCACTATTACGGCTAAATTAAGCTTTGCGTAGTGATATTTTGCCAGGGATATAGTCAGCCTATGTCCCTATAAAATCAATTTTACAATAGAGGTAGAGGCTCTATAAAAAGCATTCCCAGTTTCAGACTGGGAACGAGATTAGGGGTTATTTTTTGACTAAAATGTAGGCGTTGGCGTATTCTGGTAATTGGCGAATATAGCGGTTAAATTCTGTTTCGCTGTTAAATATGCCGGCTAAATAATCTAGTTGGTAAAGGTTGGGTAAAAATGCGCCGCCGGTATCTGCTAAAATTCCCATTTTTAAACGTTTACGTCTGCCTTGATTATATTCAATAACGATGATTCTCCCTAAACCTACATTTAAAACATCACCTGCAAAGGTGACACCGGGTTTAATAGAAATTTTTGCATCAAGTTTGTAACCATAACCTTTAATTGAATCTACTTGTCGAAAATACCAATAACGTTTTTGTTGTTTGGGGTTTAATCCCCTAACATAAGATATACCGTTATTTTTATCAACATTAAAAAATGTTTTTGTGCCGTCGGTGAAATTAACTAATACTGTTCCTTGCATTAATGCTGCTTCTAAACCTTCACGGGTAAGATAAGCTAAGGGTTCGACTTTGCCGTGTTCTTTTCCTCCCGGTTCGTAAATGCCAGATAATACGTCTTGTTTTGTATATTTAGTGTAAAATTGGTCATTACTAAATTCTGGTTTTAGGGCGTAAAGGGGAATGTTATATTTAGCGGTTTTGGTGCGTGAACCGGGATGAGTAAAGGCGGCATATTTTGTTATTCTTAATTGTTGTTGTTTGCGGTTTTCTGGTTTATAAGCTGTCCATTTAATTACCCGAAAATTAGCATTAATAAAATTTGGATCTTGTAAGCGGGTGGGGCGTTTGTTGGCGATATCTTCTTGTAAAATATTAATCATGAAATCTAAGGTATTAATGACATCTTGCACTGTTACATTTTGAGTGACTAAAATGCCATTGCGAGAAATATCAGGATCTTCTTGTGCATAATCTTGAAAGTATTTTCTGGTGTTGATGAGGACTGTTAATAAATCTGTTTGCTCAAAATCAATTTTTGCTTTTGGGAGTTGACTAGTTTTTAAAACTTGCTGTGCATTGACATTATATTGATATTTCTTCCATTCATCAATTACAGAATAAAATGCGGTGACTGGTTTATTTTGTTTATTATCACTAGTTGTTTGGGGAGTAGTTAATGGTTGAGTAGGTTCAAGTGCTGCTAAGGAAAGTGATTGAGTTTTAGACTGGCTAAATAAATGAGAACTAGCTATACTAGCAAATAATAATGATGTAACACCTATCTGTAGACAGATTTTTTGATTGAATTGCATACTCATAATTGGGAGGTGTGGTTCTTTTAGATATTAATGCGATATACGCAGAATGGTAAAACGGATTTTTAGCGGGAAATCAAAAAATTAGGTAGATTGCGAAAAATGATACTGTAACAAACTGTTTTAACCCATTTAATCAACTGTAATTGACCGAATTTTTGGAAGACTAGATTAACTACATTTGTGTATCTAGTTTTACCTTGTTTTACGCTATTTAGTCACGCTATTAACGGAACTCTGTGCTAAAGCTATTATAGAATGCGATCGCCTCATAATCTCTCCATTTTTATCCATTTTAGATATTCTAGCTGGCTTTGGCAATTTTTAATTCTTACTCATCCATTTCTTTTAATGTTGCTAATGCTGAGGGAGACAAACGGCTGAGATAGCGGAAAATCCAATATTTAAAAATAGTATTGAGAATTACCGGAAAGGTAGCAATAAATAGAAAAATGGCATTTCTACTAGCTGGTAAACCCAAATGTGCTGCAAAATCTTCTAAAATTATTTCCCAACCGTGGGGAGAGTGGAAACCAACAAATATATCTGTAAATAAAATAATTAAAAATGCTTTAGCACTGTCACTTAAACCATAAACGAGTTCATCCATAAAATATTTGACGGTGACAATTTCTTTTTTGCTTGTGACTATAACTAAACCAAATGCTATCAGGGAAATAATATCAGCGAAGAAATTACTAATTGCACTATTACTGTGTTGGTGAAATTCCTGTGCAATTTCTCTAGCTTTTTCTTTTCGTTCTGTTTCTGTAATTTCTAATGAATTAATTTCTGGTGCTGAATATAATAAATGCTGAAATCTGACTTTTTGTTCGTATATTCTCAATTCTTTAATAGCTTCTCCTTCAATGTCTCTATTTAAGAAAATAATCGCGTTGCTGCCTGTGTTGACACGATTAACGATAGGATAGATAATAAACTGTTTAGAAAAGTGTTGAGTTAATACGGGAATAATAATTAATAGTAATAAAAATCTGATAGCTCGTTTGGTTCGATTTCTAGAAATGCGGTAATTTTTGACAAAATCTTCTTCTGCTTGGGGAATAAAATCTCTGCTAATTCTATCAAATGTTCTACCGATGGAACTAGGAAATAAACCATTTTGATTTGAAGATGCTGTTTCTTTTAAAGGATCTACATTAGATGGATTTGGTTCTTGATTGACTGCATGATGATTAATATCTATGATGTGGTCATATTCTCGATGATTATTAATTAAGTCTAGATTTGATTTATACTTACCTACCACTTCATCAATAAATGCTAATTTCTCTAAAAATCCTGACTGGGATTTGTTTAGTAAGGCGCGACTGACTTGGAATTCTGCTAATTTAATTTTAATTATGGCTAAGTTTCTATTAAGATTACCTCGCCAATATGCCATAATATTTTCGCTAAAATTTGCTGATGCAGTAGTGATTTTTTGACCGCCAAATTTTTCGATTTCTATTTTCCTGATTTCCTGAGCCGCTTGATATGCTTCTAATAAAGCTCTTTCAGGTGTCTCTACAATCCGCTTACTAAAGAACTGCCAATATTTAATCATTTGGCGGGTTTTTCCGGTCTTTCTGTTGAAAGATGAGTCTTTCATTACAGACATCTTTATCCAATCTAAATTTTAGTAGTTTAGTTAGTCTAAAAAACAGTAATGGCTAAATTATACTATTTTTTAACCATTGGCTGTTGATGTTGTACGATGTTGGTAGCAAAAAACACAGTTTTAAGTTTTGCTTGGTGATGAAAAGGAAACATTAGTTAATTATAGTGGCAAAATTTTGAATATGAGTTAAAAAGTGAAAATTTAAGCGATGGCGAAATATCCAGGGTTGCTGATTGCTTTTTTACCATTCATGATCCAAAACATAATTAAACTTCATCAATTTACTAGATTGTATAAAAAATATCTATTTGCCATCGCATAAACAAGTAATTATTATGTTATTAAATTAGTCTCTAAGTTCACATTCTAACAAAATTCAATTTAAGCAGATTTGAATGTTAAAAATTGTTGCTACATTTACTTTAGTTGTAATGGGTGTAACATTGCCTTTAGTGGAATCACAAAAAGCCATTGCTAATCCTCCCCAAGTTGCCCAGTTATCAAGCACAATTATTATAAGTCAAGCTGAAAATCTAATCAGACAAGCTTGGGACAAGTATGAACAGGGAGATTATCAGGGAGCGATCGCCACTTACACTGAAGCTCTACGTCTTGAACCGAACAATGCGGATATCTATTTTCTTCGGGGTGTGGTTCGTTCTCGTGCAGGTAACTATCAACAAGCTGTTCAAGATTTAGACCAGTCTATTCGCCTTAATCCCAGTAATGCAAGTGCCTATTTCATTCGTGGTTTAGTCCATTTCGGGTTAGATGATAAGCAAAAGGCTGTGGAAGATTTTAACGAAGTGATTAGCCTTGATTCTAATCATAGTGATGCTTACAGTTTTAGAGGTCGTGCTCGTTATTTTTTGGATGACAATCAAGGAGCAATGGAGGATTTTAACCAAGCTATTCGCCTTAATCCTGAAGATGCGAAAAGTTATATTTTACGTGGTGGGCTGCGTGGTAGGTTAGAAGACTATCAAGGAGCAATAGAGGATTTAAGCCAAGGTATTCGCCTTGATCCTGAAAATGCTAATGCTGATGTTTATTTCTTAAGGGGTTTGATGTATGGTTTCTTAGATGAAGAAACTAAAGCAATGGCTGATTTGCAACAAGGCGCAAGACTTTATCAACAAGCAGGTGATACAGAAGGTTACGAAAAAGCACAACAAGCCATCCAAGAACTGAAAAAAAGGTAAAGTTGATGACTTAAGTAGAAGACCAAAAAATAAATGATCCAATTTCGTAGGGTGCTTTAAGGTCGTGTAACGCACCATTCAATAAAAATAGAGGCTAAAGGTGTTGTACTTTCTGTGCTAACACACCCTACAAAAAAGGATATTTTTTTAATTGGTGATCTCTAAGGTTATGGAAAGAGGCGATCGCTTCTATAATAATTTTGTTGTACTCTGGTATTCACGCTTACAATTGATTTATGAGTCTCAGCCTGTGCATAATTGTCAAAAATGAAGAAAACGCTTTACCGAAATGTCTGGGAAGCGTTAAAAATGTGGTTGATGAGATAATTGTGTTAGACACAGGCTCAACTGATAATACAGTGCAAGTTGCTCAACAATTTGGGGCTAAAGTCTATCATTTTGCCTGGTGTAATAACTTTAGTGTAGCCAGAAACGAAGCTTTAAAATATGTTACAGGTGATTGGGTTTTAGTATTAGATGCTGATGAAACATTAGCCCCAGAAATTGCTCCTCATATCCAAGCAGCCATCCAAAATTCTGATTATTTATTAATTAATTTAGTGCGTCAAGAAGTGGGAGCGACTCAATCACCTTATTCTATGGTTTCTCGTTTATTTCGTCGCCATCCCCATATTTATTTTAATCGTCCTTATCATGCAATTATTGATGATAGTGTTACCGCTATTTTGAATCAAGAATCTCATTGGCAAATTGCCTATTTACCAGATGTAGCAATTTTACATTATGGTTATCAAAAAGCAGTAATTAATCAACAAAATAAATATGCAAAAGCCGCAACAGCGATGGAGGTATTTTTCACCGCCAATCCCCAAGACCCTTATGTTTGCAGTAAGCTAGGGGCTTTATATGTAGAAATGGGGAAAATTGATCAAGGGATGAATTTATTAAAACGGGGGTTAGAATATGCGGAAGAAAATTATGATATTTTATATGAATTAAATTATCATTTGGGTATTGCTTACAGTCATTTAAAAGAAGTTGTTCAGGCTATTTCTCATTATCAATCAGCAATTAAATTACCAATTTATCCGATTTTAAAATTAGGAGCATATAATAATTTAGGTAATTTACTCAAAGCAACAGGAGATTTACCAGGAGCAAAAACCGCTTATGAAACTACTTTAAAAATTGACCCCAATTTTGTCATAGGTTATTATAATTTGGGTATGACTTTAAAAGCTATGAATTTGTATTTAGAAGCAATAGCCGCTTATGATAAAGCGATTCAATTAAATCCAGATTATGCAGAAGCTTACCAAAATTTAGGTGTGGTATTGTTAAAGGTAGGGGAAGTACAGGCTAGTTTAGCAGCCTTTGAAAATGCGATCGCACTCCATGAACAACAAAACCCCCTAGAAGCCCAAAGATTGCGCCAAGGGTTGCAAGATATGGGGTTGATTTAAGGTTGATTGCCAAAATTATTCTATTTCTTCACACCGAACTAACAACTGTTCTAAATCCCTGGCTAGAGAAATTAATTCTGTCCATGATGAACCACTAACTAAACTTTGGGAGTGGGCTAATCTATTTCGTAACTGTTCCGCCATTTTTAAAAACCGCTCACCGAATCGCTTTGATTTTAATCCTAAAAGTTGAAATAATTCAGGATGATTTAATACTAAATCCCGTTTATCACAAAATTGAATATAATCTAGTAAATCTGTTGCCTCATTTCTTTCTCGACTTTCTCGCCATAATTTTCGAGCCGCTTCGATTCGATCAGATTTTAATCCTTTTTGCCAAGCATCTTGAGGATAATACAGCCTCACCAACCTTAATAAATTCATTTCTAGTAATGTGATTAATCCAAATAATAACATTCTTACCGGGGCTTTTTGCAAGTCACCATAAGTAATAATTCCACTGACTTGATTACAGTCTAAAACAAATAGGCGCGGAGTGTGTTGCAAAATCGGTAATAATTTCATCAAGGGAGTAGAATTAGCAATTAATTCTTGGGGATGAAATATTTTTTGATAATCACTACATTTTCCCGATTGATGTTGTAATAAACTACCCCGTTCTAGATAACCGCTAATAGTATTTTCCGTTGCTACCCCCACCACATCAAAATCTTGTTCCTGCATCCAATCTAATGCTTCTTGAACATCCATGTTAGCAGGTAAAGATTTTAACGATTCTGCTACATATTCAATAGTAATATTACTCTCAAATAGACTTCGTAAGTCTTGAGAACGGGACTTTAGCTGTTTCATCTATCTTTAGAAATAAGCTGGATGCTTTCATTGTGCATCCTATCATTTACAGCAGGGAACAGGGAACAGGGAACAGGGAACAGGGAACAGGGAACAGGGAACAGGGAAGAAAGTCTCTTTGTATAAGGGTTTGTTCCAAAAATTTGTACCTCATTTACCTGAAATGGTCTGTATTAAGTTGCTGTTAATGTTATTTATTCATTTTTAATTTTTGATATTTTCCCAAAGGTCAAAAACATCAAGCGCCCAGACTAAAACAGCCTGAACGCTTGCATCTTAGGTTGCAGATAAACCTCTGCTAGTTGGGTTATTAAGCAGGCATCATTTGCATAGAACGGCAAGCTTCAGCACATCTACGGCAAGTAGCAGCACATTCCATCATCTTGCTATCATCGGACATTCTCTCACAGGTCATCGCACAGCGATCGCACATTTCTGCACATAACATACAGGTGCGCCCCATAAATTCCGAACCACCCATCATCATGCTCATACACATCATACACATTTCTGAGCAATCACGCATCATGCTCATCATGCTCATGTCCATGTAATTACCGCCTTTACTCATGCAGTAAGTCATGGTTTCCATACACATTTTATGGCAATCCATGCAAGCATTCATGCAGGTTTGCATTTCGGTGGTCATGGATTCAGTCATCATCATCATCATAGTGACTATCTCCTGTTTTGTTAATCTTTATTTCTGGGTCTAGAACCTAGACTAATTACAAGGTTAGTTTGTATTTTTGCTGTCGTCAATGCTTTTTTGTGCAAAAATTATAAGGCTTTAATCCCGATAAACTTACTGGAGTTTAAGAGCAATTCCATCATAATTTATTGCCATTTTTGGGAAAATTTTGCCTAAATATGGCTTATCCTCTCCCATGCTCAAAGATAGATTTAACAAGGATTCTGGCTTTTGAGTTGGGTTAGTCAGCTAATAGTTACCTTTCTTAATATATAAGGTTATATTTCGCTAACACAGAAGTTAAATATATCTTCATTAACTTCTATTAAAATCTAGTTAATTCTCAAGTGAGGCTTGCTGTATTGCTAATGAATAATAATTCATCAATCTGGCGATAGAATCTTGATTGAGGTTGCAGATTAATAAATTCAAAATTTTGATTTCCCTGGAAATACTGAGTTAAGTTGATAAAACTCAACGAAAAGCCTAAATTATACAAGTTTACGCGAGTATATTTAATTTTTATAGGTAAGTTACCTTACAACAAAGTCAGAAATTCCTGATAAAGTAGAATTGCGGAATTTAGGTTCTCAACCAAAACCACCATGAAAGCTTTGCACCGTCCCGATTTGTACTCTTGGGCTTGTTTTAATCCAGCCAGAAACATTGATTTCAACGGCTTTGCGTGGATTCGTCCAGAGGGAAATATTTTAATTGATCCTGTAGCTTTGTCAAATCATGACTGGCAGCATATAGAGTCATTAGGTGGTGTAATGTGGGTTGTTTTGACTAATTCTGATCATTTGCGATCAGCCAAAGAGATTGCGGATCAAACTTATGCCAAGTTAGCAGCACCAAAGGGAGAAAAAGAGAGTTTTCCCATTTTATGCGATCGCTATTTAAGTGATGGTGAAGAGTTAGTCCCCGGACTGAAAACCATAGAAATGCAAGGTTCAAAAACTACCGGTGAGTTAGCTTTTTTGTTGGAGGAAACCACCCTCATCACAGGGGATTTAGTTAGATCCCGCAGGGCTGGATGGTTAGAAATGTTACCAGATGATAAATTATCCGATAGAGAAAAAGCGATCGCCTCTGTAAAACGTTTAGCCACATTAGACAAAATAGAAGCCGTATTAGTCGGTGATGGTTGGTCTATTTTTCGAGATGGACACGCAAGACTACAGGAACTTATAGCGACATTGTAATTAGTTCTAGTTACTTTCTAGGAAGAGGAAAATAAAAGTATAATAAAAATAAAAATTCTACTTAAATAATCATGACGCGCTATTTTACACATTATTGGGGTAATCGTACTTGGAAGTATATGAGTAGAGAGGCAGAGGGAGAAATCCTAGATCATATTGCTGGAAATTTATTTGAACAGCGTGGTCTAAGTATTGGAGATAAAGTTTATGTAGTAACCGTAAAAAAAGGTAAACTTTATCTCTGTGGCAGTCTTATAGTAGGAAAGTTATGTGGCGTTGAAGAAGCTGCTGATTTTTTGAATTGCGATCCAGAAAATTTATGGGAAGCAGAAGAACATATAATTGCTTCAGCATCTACACCGATGGCTTTTAACTTAATGGTGCCATTAGAGCTAACAAAACAATTAAGATTTAAAAGTGCTGAAAATATTAAACCTCTTGTTTTTAAATCTGATGAATGTCTAGACCAACAAACACTAAGAGGTGTACGAGAACTTGAATATTTATCTGCTTTAGAACTTGATAAACTTCTATCACCACTAGAAGAAATTGATAGATTTCAAATTTATATTGATGCGGAAAATAATCTAAATAATCAATCTACATCTCAAGATATTCATGAACTATCCATGACTCAAGATTTACTTGATATAGATAATTATTTTGATAGAGATAATGAGCAAGATAATAGAGAGAGAGTAATCAGAGAAATTGCCTGCCGAAGAGGACAAAAGAAATTCAGAGAACAGATGATGAAAATTTATAATAAACACTGTGCTATTACAGATTGTGATGCTGAAGAAGCTCTAGAAGCTGCTCATATTATTCCTTATAATGGAATAGAAACAAATCACCCAACAAATGGATTACTTTTAAGAGCAGATATTCATACACTGTTTGATTTACATTTAATTTCGCTAAATCCAGAAACAAAAACTGTTGAAATTGCTCCTAGTCTAGCAAATACTTGTTATCGCGATTTAATAGGTAAAAGATTTATCATTCCTCAAGAAAAGATTTATCAACCAAACAGAACTATACTGGAAAAACACTATCAAGATTTTATAGAAAAAAATTACAGTGTTTTTAAATTTGAGTGTGCAAATAATTATGTTTAATCTCAAAACCCTTGTAGAGACATTCCGGGGAACATCTCTACAATTAAATTCATTTTGAATTTAGGTATTAGCAGGAATGAACTTTAAAGACACACCATTCATACAGTAACGCTGTCCAGTGGGTGCGGGACCATCATTAAAGACATGGCCGAGATGTCCACCGCAATTGTTACAATGTACTTCGACTCTCGTCATAAAAAATGACCGGTCTATGGTAGTACCAATAGCCCCCTCAATAGGTTGATAAAAACTAGGCCAACCTGTGCCACTGTTAAACTTAGTTTCTGATGTAAATAAAGGTTGTCCACAGCCAGAACATACGTAAGTACCAGGCTCATAGTTTTTATCTAAAGGACTGGTGAAAGCCCGTTCTGTACCGTGTTTCCGCAATACGTGGAACTGTTCAGGATTTAAAATTGCTTTCCATTCGGCTTCTGTTTTGGTAACAGGGTACTGGGTGTTAGAAGTGGACATAGTTGGAGAACTCCCATCAAAATAACGTAAAAAAAAGGCTGTGCCAATTAATGCGGCACTGATTTGCAAAAAATGGCGTTTTTCCATAATCTATTATTGATGATTTTTGATGATCATGTCAGAGTCGCCAAGGATTAAAATTAGTTCAGCAGTTAATTAATTTTGACAATGCAAATTTATTACATTACTTTAAACCACACAGATGAAGCTCGACAAATTGGCAGGGCTTTGTTAGAACAACAATTAGCGGTTTGTGTTAATTGGTTTCCGATTACTTGCGCTTATCGCTGGGAAGGTAAAATTACGGAAGAACCAGAAGTAGTATTAATTGTCAAGACTCAAGCCGGATATCGTCAAGAAATTCAACAGGTAATTAGTCAGCACATCACCTATACTAATTTTATCGCAGAGATTTCTCCCACAAACATTAATCAAGGTTTTCTCAATTGGTTAAATGCGGAAGTTCCGGTAAAAGCATTGGGTGTTAGATAAAATAAGCATATAAGATAAAACTATGCCAGCAACAGATTATATTAATTTAGCTAAATCTTTAGCAGAGGAATTTGCTCAAACTGCGGTAGAGAGGGACATACAAGGGGGGACACCAAAACGAGAACGCGATCGCCTGCGGGAAAGTAATCTGTTAAAATTAATTATTCCCCAAAAGTATGGCGGAATCGGAGCAAATTGGATTACCACCTTTCAAATAGTTCGGGAATTTGCTAAAGTTGACAGTTCCCTAGCTCATGTTTTTTCTTATCATCAAATTGGTGTAGTTATTCCCCACATTTTCGGGTCAAAAGCCCAAAAAGAATATTACTACAGCCAAACAGTAGAAAATAATTGGTTTTGGTGTAATGCACTCAACCCTTTAGACCAAAGAGCAATAATTACACCCCAAGAAAATCATTTTTTATTAAATGGCAGTAAACGTTTTTGTTCAGGTTCTGTTGATTCGGATATTTTACCATTAGCAGCAATTAATCAACAAACCAACCAATTAACTATTATTGTTATTCCTAGCGATAGAGAAGGGGTAAAAATTAATAGTGATTGGGATAACTTTGGACAAAAACAAACCGATAGCGGTAGTATAGATTTTAATAATGTCATAGTTGATCCTCAAGAAATTATTGGCACAAGATATAATTCCCAATCAATTTTTACTACCATTCGCTCTTGCATTACCCAATTAAATTTAGCTAATATTTATTTAGGAATTGCCGAAGGTGCATTTGCAGCCGCAAAGAATTACACTTTAAATTTAAAGAAACCTTGGGTAAGATCCGGTGTAGATAGCGCCACTCAAGACCCTTATATTCTCCAACATTACGGTAATATGTGGGTAGATTTACAAGCTGCCATTGGTTTAACCGAAAAAGCCACAGAATTATTACAACTAGCTTGGGAACAAGAGGAAAACTTAACCCCAGAACAACGGGGAAAATGTATGGTTGCAGTCAACACCGCCAAAGTTTTTAATACTAAAATTGGTTTAGATATTACTAGCCGAATTTTTGAAGTCATGGGTGCAAGTGCAACTCATAATAAATTTGGTTTTGACCGTTATTGGCGAAATCTTCGCACCTTTACTTTACATGATCCTGTAGATTATCGCCTCCATGATTTAGGAAACTGGGCATTAAATGAACAACTTCCCCAAACAGGTGCTTATTAATTGTAATATAGGAATCCTAAATGATTTGTAAAAATCTTAAGTATTTATAAAGTGGGCATTTATTGATTAAATTCTCAATAAAAGCGGTTATTCTCGAAAATGCCCACCCTACGTATATTTCTACTAAATTGGTGTATGATTTTTCAGTGTAGAGACGTTCCATAGAACGTCTCTACAAAGGTTTTGAGATAACACAATATATTCTTCATTCCTAACATCAGCAATGATTTATAAAAGTTTTAATTATTGATAAGGTGGGCATTTATTGATTAAATTCTCAATAAAAGCGGTTATTCTCGAAAATGCCCACCCTACGTATATTTTTACAAAGTTTAAATATCAACCATATAAAGATTTAACCCAGTTCCATTCCTCCATTAACCCCGCGTCTAAAGATATTTGAGGTTGATAACCAAGAATTTTCCGGGCTTTAGTCACATCTGCGGCAGTATGACGGGCATCTCCCATTGCTTTTTCAATATAATTGCGTTTAATGGGTTTACCAACAATTTCTGTCATGATGTCTAATACTTCTGTTAACACCACTCTGCTACCACCACCAATATTAAATACTTCCCCAACCGCTTCCGGGACTCTACTAGCTGCTAAATTAGCCGCTACCACATCACGGACAAAAGTAAAATCTCGTGTTTGTAGTCCATCACCATAAATAGGAATTGCTTCATCTTGTAAAACGGCTTTAAAGAATTTATGAAATGCCATATCTGGACGCTGACGCGGACCATAAACTGAAAAATAACGTAATGAGACAATTGGCAGAGCAAAATTTTTATAATATAGTCCGCATAATCTTTCTGCTGCTAATTTGGTAATACCATAAGGTGAAACTGGCTGAGGTGGAATTGTTTCATCCGTTGGTAATGTTTCGGCATCACCATATACACTAGAAGTAGAAGCAAAAACAAATCTTTGTAATTTTGGTGCGTTTTTGGCTGCTTCTAATAAAATCTGTGTAGCGTTAATGTTACGTTCAGTATAAGCCCGAAAACCTTGCCCCCAACTGGATCTTACTCCTGCCTGTGCTGCTTGGTGGTAAATGATTTCTACATCTTGAAGTAGTTTTGACCAGTCTAAAAATTGAATATCGCCTGTAATTAAAGTAAAATTAGAAGATGGTGACAAGTGTGCAATATTTTTTCGCTTTAAGAAGGGATCATAGTAATCATTAAATTCATCAATGGCAATAACTTGATTTCCTTGTTTTAATAATTCATCAACTAAGTTAGACCCAATAAAACCGGCTGCACCTGTGACAATAACTTTAGCCATAATGTTAATTTTTTGATTTGAGAGGTTTTTTATTTGTACATTTAAAGATAATTAACTAATACAGATAAGTTTAGATAATTTATTCTAGGGCAAGAAGGCAGGGGGCAGGGGGCAGAGAGCAGGGGGCAGGTGGGAAAGATGAATTAATTCCCTAATGACTAATGACCAATGACTAATGACTGTTCCCTGCTGTAAGAAGCATCTTAGCAGAAAGTGTCAACTGCAAAGAGGTAAGAATAAAAATCAAGATTACCTGACTCGATTCTAGCTCTTGATTAGTATCATAATTAATGAAACAATAAATAATCCATGAGTAACCTTTAGGTACGCTTGTTTGGTAATAGACGCACGAGGGCATCAGTGAAAGTTTTAGTTGTCGGTAATGGAGGACGGGAACACGCGCTGGCGTGGAAACTGCTACAATCTAATCAAGTTGAGCAAGTTGTCTGTGTTCCAGGTAATGGGGGTACAGCTACTATGGCAGGTTGCCAAAATTTACCCCTAGCAGTGGATGATTTTACAGGTATCAGGGATTTTGCTGTTAATAATGGCATTTCTTTAGTTGTGGTGGGACCAGAAGTTCCTTTGGCTAAAGGTATCACTGACTACCTACAAAGTCAAGGTTTGATGGTGTTTGGCCCTACTCAAGCAGGGGCGCAAATAGAAGCTAGTAAGGCTTGGGCTAAGGCTTTGATGCAGGAAGCGGGAATCCCTACGGCTAAGGCTGAGGTGTTTACTGAGGCAGCACTAGCCCTAGCTTACGTAAAATCACAGGGTGCACCGATTGTAGTTAAAGCTGACGGTTTAGCGGCGGGTAAGGGTGTGATAGTTGCCCAAACGGAAGAAGAAGCGAATAAGGCAATTGAGGCAATTTTTCAAGGGCAATTTGGCAGTGCGGGTAATTCCGTAGTGATTGAGGAATGCTTGCTGGGACAAGAGGTGTCAGTGCTGGCACTCACAGACGGTTTAACCATTCGTTCTCTGTTACCTGCCCAGGATCATAAACGTGTTGGTGAGGGTGATACTGGAGAGAATACCGGGGGAATGGGTGCTTATGCCCCGGCACCAATAGCCACAGAAGAATTAATGGCTAGAGTGCAAACGGAAGTTTTAGAAAGAGCGATCGCCGCTTTAAAATCTAGAGGGATAGATTATCGTGGGGTATTATATGCGGGTTTGATGATTACCCCCACAGGTGATTTTAAAGTTTTAGAATTTAACTGTCGTTTTGGTGATCCTGAAACACAGGTAATTTTGCCTTTGTTAGCAACTCCTTTAGAAGATTTAATTTTGGCTTGTATTCACCAAAAACTAGGCGAAATGCCCCCGATTGAGTGGAAACCTGGCGTTTGTGCAACTGTAGTGGCTGCTGCTGGTGGTTATCCAGGGAATTATGAAAAAGGTCAAGTGATTACAGGTATTGAGTCCGCAGAAAAGGCCGGAACAACCGTATTTCATGCCGGCACAAAGTTAAATCAGCAACAACAAATTGTTACTGATGGTGGTAGAGTGTTAAACGTCACCGGATTAGGAGCAAACTTTCCAGAGGCGATCGCTCAAGCTTATGCAGGTATCAAACACATTCAATTTGACGGCATCTATTATCGTCGGGATATTGGGCACAGAGTCATGTAGCAGGCAGGGGAGAAGAGGCAGGGGGGCAGGGGAGAAGAGGCAGGGGGG
>DATGXB010000147.1:0-34687 GCA_035299225.1 Nostocaceae cyanobacterium
ACATTATTTGAGCAATTTACTCACCCATCTGGCAAAGTAACTTACACTATTCCTTTTGCAGCCAAACCCACAGAAATTGCGGAAGAAACCTTCTCGGCAATGGTTGATCTTGACAGTAGTAGACCTGTTCCTACCTGTTGTTGCTAACAGTATTGTTTCATCACCATTATCTGTTGTATTTACTGTTAAAAATGGCTTATGGTGAAGCTGAATACTGCTGTTAATCTCACATATCCATAAATAAGGAGAAAAATAATGCAACTCTTACTACAAGAACAAACACAAATTAGTCAAGTGCTGTCACAGATTATTGCTCAAGCATGGTGTGATTCCAGCTACGAACAAGAATTCCTCAATAATCCTAAGATTAAGTTTGCTGAAGCAGGTATCCACTTTCCCGAAGAAGTAGAACTGCAAGTCAAACCTACCAATCACAGCAATTCGTTAAACGAAACATTATTTGAGCAATTTACTCACCCATCTGGCAAAGTAACTTATACTATTCCTTTTGCAGCCAAACCCACAGAAATTGCTGACGAAACCTTCTCGGCAATGGTTGATCTTGACAGTAGTAGACCTGTTCCTACTTGTTTTTGTTGTTGCTAACAGTATTGTTTTAGAACAATTATATCAATCAATTTACTTCCAGGGGTTAGCACAGCTTAATAACTGTGCACTCCATCTATACATTTTGAAAATAGACAAATAAATCTATTGAATAAATACATTAAACTTTCAAAAATTTAGTTGTATGTAATGGAATTATGCTAAATAAACCACAATTCAAACGTTGTTTTCATCTAGAAACAGTTGAACCAGAAGGAATATTTTTGTTATCAGAAGAAGAAAACTTTTTACTAAAGGGACGAGTTTACAAACATTTAATTCCCTTAATTGATGGCAAACATACTACCCAGGAAATTATTGAACTGCTAAAAGATAAAGTTCCTACTGCTGAAATTTACTATGCTTTAATGAGCATGGAAAACAAAGGTTATATAGTTGAAGCATTTGCAGACTTTACTCCAGAAATTGTTGCTTTTTTGGATGTATTAAATATTGATGCGATACAAGCTAAAAATCGCCTACTCAATACAAAAGTAGTTGTCAGCACTTGCAGCAACTATCCTCTAGATTCTCTTCAGCACCAATTAATATCTAATTTGGAGTCATTGCACATTCAAATCAAAAAAGAAGAGATAGAAAATAACCAAGAAAAGATTAGCAATCAACAGGCAACAGAAGAAATTGAAATAGTCCTGACAGATGATTATCTCAACATAGATTTAGATCAATTTAATCGCCAAGCTTTACAGCTAAATCGCCCTTGGATGCTAATCAAACCTGTGGGGAAAAGTATTTGGATCGGGCCAATATTTTATCCTGGTAAAACTGGGTGTTGGGAATGCTTAACTGAACGTCTCTTAGGCAACAGACCTATAGAAACTTTTCTACAAAAACGTCTCAATAGACCAACTTATTTTCCTATACCTAAACCAGTATTACCAACAACTGCACAAACTGCTTTAAATCTTGCTGCCACAGAAATATTTAAATGGATTACTTGTGGAATAAATCCACAAATTAGGGGGCAAATTATAACTATTGATACTGAAACTTTAGAGAAAAAGAATCATACATTAGTCAAGCGTCCACAATGTAGAACTTGTGGAAATGTAGAGTATTGGTTAAATCAAGAACCATCACCTATAGTTTTAAAAAGCCAAAAGAAAAACTTTACAGAAGGAGGTGGACACCGTTGTTTATCTCCAGAAACAACCCTCAAAAAATATGAACATCACATTAGCGAAATTACAGGTGTAGTTCGCACTCTGGCACGAGTTTCTCCATCTAACAATAATTTAATAAATACATATATCAGTATACACAATTTTGTTATCTCAGATAATTTATATCTTGTACGCGATAATGTACGGGGTAGAAGTGGAGGTAAAGGTAAAACTGACATACAATCTAAAGCTAGTGGTTTTTGTGAGGCTATAGAGCGATATTCTGGTACTTTCCAAGGGTATGAGTTCAAACATAAAAATTCATTTCGCAATTTAGGAAATAAAGCCATTCATCCTAACGATTGTATGCTTTTTAGTGAAGAACAATATAAAAACCGTAACCTATGGAATAGTAATTGTGACCAAAATCAAAAGATTCCAGAACCTTTTGATGAGGAATGTGAAATTGATTGGACACCTGTCTGGTCTTTAACTAATCAAACTTGGAAATATTTACCCACAGCTTATTGTTATTATGGCTATCCATCTGGAAACAAACCTTTTTGCATTGTTCACTCTAATGGTTGTGCCGCAGGTAATACCATAGAAGAGGCAATTTTACAAGGATTTTTGGAATTGGTTGAGCGGGATGCTGTATCTATGTGGTGGTATAATCGGCTGGAAAAACCAGGTGTTAATTTAGATAGTTTCCAAGAACCTTATTTTTTGGAATTAAAAGATTATTATTACAGCATTAATCGTTCTTTAGTAGTTTTAGATATTACCAGTGATTTAAATATTCCTACATTTGCGGCAATTTCCGCTAGGCTTGATCAGCAAGTTGAAGATATTATTTATGGCTTTGGATCACATTTTGATTCAAAAATAGCAATAACTCGTGCGGTAACAGAAGTTAACCAAAGTCTCCCCCTCGTGTTGGCAATTAATCCTGATGGCAGTACAAAATATTCTACTAATAGCGAAATCGCACTTTCTTGGCTAAAGAATGCAACATTAGAAAACCAGCCTTATCTTGTTCCTCAAAATAATGTTAAATTTAGGGAATATTCAGATTATGCTCAGATAATAAAAGATGATCTTAAAGAAGATGTTATGACTTGCGTAGAAATAGCTAAACAACAAGGAATGGAAGTTCTGGTTTTAGATCAGACACGTCCCGATATTGGGTTGAATGTAGTCCGAGTTATTGTTCCTGGGATGCGAATCTGGAAAAGGTTTGCACCAGGACGGCTTTATGATGTACCAGTTAAATTAGGTTATTTACCAGTAGCAAATACAGAATCTCAACTCAATCCGTTTCATATAATGTTTTAAATCAATGTTTCAAATCTAGGGCTAATAGTATGCTTAAAGGATACCAAATTGTAGATGCAGATAGTCACGTTATTGAGCCATTGGAAATGTGGGAGCAGTATTTAGAACCTGCTTTTAAACAATTTGCTCCATACAATAATACAAAAATTATAAACGAAGATATATTAGTACAAGCTGGGACAAAAAAAATTTCAGAACCTAGCTTAAAAGATTTAAAAATTGCAGGTGAACCCATTTGTTATAAACTATCTGATTCAGTTTTAGAGGAAGCTGGAAAACAAGCAATACATAATTTTTTGCATTACGCAGTGCGAGACTTTAATCCTGAATCTCAAGTCAAGGCAATGCAAAAATTAGGAACAGATATTTCATTTCTTTATCCCACAATGGGACTTTGGGTGTTAGCAATTAATAAGATAGAGCCGCAGTTGGCAGGAGCATTGACCCGTGCTTACAACAATTGGCTACGAGATTTTTGTAGTTATGAACCACAATTACTCAGAGGAGTAGGTGCAATTAATCAGCATGACCCGATAGAAATGATAAGTGAATTACATCGGATTGCTGATTTTGGTTGGAAAGCTGTATATTTGCGACCAAATCCTGTAAAAGAACGGCTACTTTCACATCCTGATTATGAGTTGTTTTGGACAGAATGTGAAAAATTAAACATAGCGGTTGCGATACATGAAGGCACTCATAGTCAATTACCAACTACTGGCTCAGATCGCTTTAATACGCGGTTTGCGATGCACGCGTGTTCACACCCAATGGAACAAATGATGGCGTTGCTGGCATTGATTGAAGGTGGAGTGTTAGAACGCCATCCGCAGTTAAAAGTGGCTTTATTGGAAACTGGTTGTGGTTGGTTGCCTT
Organism: Nostocaceae cyanobacterium; assembly: GCA_035299225.1. GTDB lineage: Bacteria > Cyanobacteriota > Cyanobacteriia > Cyanobacteriales > Nostocaceae > DATGXB01. The sequence goes on from DATGXB010000147.1 coordinate 3,942, forward strand.
ATTGGTTATGGCGGCTGGATGAAGAGTATAAAAATCTTGGATGGGAAGTTCAAAACAACATAAAAATGAAACCTTCAGATTATTTTAGGCGACAGTGTTTTATTTCGATTGAACCATCAGAACCTTATTTGCAGCAAATTATTGATTTTATTGGGACAGACAATTTAATTTTTGGTTCTGATTATCCTCATATAGATCACAACGTAAATATTACTCAGCAAGTAGTTGCTTTAGAAGAGCGATTGCCTAAAAAAACCTTACAAAAAATTCTTTGGGATAATCCCAGGCGTTTCTATGGTCTAGATTAATATGCAGCCATCATTGACTATTTCGTTCAAAAAAGACATACATTTACAGCAATCAGAATCTTCTATTGTTCTGCAAACTGCTAATGGTGCACTTGAGTTCAAGGATTGTTCTACTGGATTACAAAAAGTGCTTCATACTCTTGCTAATGAAGGAGGAACTGAAGAATATTTCAGCGAATTTTTATTAAAAACTGAAGGTTTACAAGGATTGGCTAAGTTTAATTACTACCTCAAGAAATTTATAGATATTGGTATAATCTGTTATAAATTTTATGGAGATGGATTACTATTAGCCATAATTATTCCCATCTTACCAGGTGACAAATTTATTTTTCAGAATGCAGAAAAAAAACAAAAATACGTTTTATCACGGTTTGCATATTGCCATAATGAGCAAAAACAAATGCTTTTAGAATCACCACTTTCTCATACACAAATAGTTTTATCTGACTGGCGTGGTGGTGCGCTGATATCTTCCCTGGCTCAACCTCAAAGTTGCCACGAACTGTCTAATAAAATTCCTAATATTTCAGAATCGGTAGTACAGACATTTTTAGGAATACTGCTGAGTGTTAAAATTCTACACGAGTTTAAGGAGGAAGAACAACTATTAGAAAGTGAAGCATTAGCTCAATGGGAGTTTCATGATTTACTTTTTCACACTAAAAGTAGAAAAGGTAGACAAAATAAAACATTTTATAAAACCTTTCGATTTCAAAATATAATTAATCCACTTCCAGCTATAAAACCCCAAATATCTAATGAAATAGTTCCTCTCTACAGTCCAGATATTCAGAGTCTTAAAAAATTAGATAGACCTTTCACTTGGGTACTAGAGGAGAGAAAATCTATTTATAAATATGGGAATAAGCCATTAACTGAAAATCAATTGGGAGAATTTTTGTATCGTTCAGCAAGAGTCAGAAATATTTTGAATCATAACTTAATGGAATATAGTAATCGGCCTTATCCCAGTGGAGGTGCTGGTTATGGGTTGGAGATTTATGTGACTGTAAATGTCTGTGATAATATTTCCCCTGGACTTTATCATTATTGTCCTCAAAAACATCAACTGAGTAAAGTTTGTATTGTCAATAATCTTGTAAAAAAACTGTTAAAAGAAGCAAGCTCTGCTACTGGAAAAGAAGATTTTAATCCCCAAGTTTTAATTATTTTAGCCGCCCGTTTTCCTAGAGTTAGTTGGGTGTACGAGTCTGTTGCTTATGCTCTTATATTAAAGGAAGTTGGGGTTTTGCTACAAACAATGTATTTGGTAGCTACTGCGATGAATTTAGCCCCTTGCGCTCTAGGATCGGGTAATACAGATTTGTTCGCAGAGGCAGCAGGCACAGATTATTATGCTGAATCTTCTGTAGGTGAATTTATATTAGGTAGCCAAGCCGTTGATTAAGTCTTTTATTTCCCACTTTTTACACCGCTTAATTTTAAAACATCAGTCATGGTAGCGCAGTAATTTGGTAAGTTGAAACTAGCAGGATTAATGACAGGAGTATAGGTAAAGTGGCGATAGTTCATACAAAATCTATCCCAAGCTGCCATTTGAATTTTAAATACAGCGATGATGAAATTTGCTAATACTAAGGATAAGGGAATGCGAAAATAAATTCTTTTGTGGAAATATTGACAAAGTTCCTCTATAGCTTCATTAGCTGTTAGTCTAGCTTGTCCTAATACTAAGCGACGTGGTGCTTCTAGTTGGGGGGGATTTTCGATTAAATGTTTAACAACTGTAGCAATATCACGTCCATGAATAAAGTGAAAACTGCCATCAGCTTTTAAAAAGCGAACTAAGTTAATATATTTGGTAACTTCGGGAATGCCTGTGGTTAAATGTGAGTAAGGTTTATTGTTATCACCACCTAAAACTAAAGTGGGAAAAACTGTGGTGATTTTGGGAAAGATGGCTAATTTATTTAATTGTTGTAAACAATCATATTTAGAACGAATATAATCTGTACCAATTTCTCCGGCTTTTTTCAGTGGTTGATTATTTTGGTCTAACACACTGGCGGTAGAAAAATAAATGACTTGTTCACATTTATCAGGATTAAGGAGATTTAATAATTCTAAGGTTTTCCAGACATTAATAGTATATGTTTCTTCCCCACCCCAACCAGTGGCAGTTAAAATGGCTATATCTATTGTGGCTAATAAATCCGCAAATTGACTAATTTTGAGCATATCACCCTGTAAAACATGAATATTGGGGCGTGTGGTGGTGTCAATTTGCAATTTTTGGGGATTTCTCACCAATAAATATAATTCGTATTCTGTTTCTTGAATTAATGTTTCTGAAATATAGTGACCTATACAGCCACTTGCACCGGTTACTAAAATACGTTTCATAAGTCAGGAATTAAAAATGTTAAAAGAGGGAACAGGGAACGGGGAACAGGGAACAGGGAACAGGGAATAGGCAATAGGCAACAGGGAATAGGCAATAGGCAATAAGGAATTAATTCTTATTTTCCCCCCTGCCCCCTGCCCCCCTCCCTCTTACCTCCTGCCTCCTGCCTCCTGCCTCCTGCCTCCGATTGTGATTACACCAAAGCATTAAGCTGTTTAGCGGTTTCAAAGAAGAAAGCGACGTTTTCTTCTGGGGTTTCTGGTAGTACACCATGACCTAAATTGAGAATGTGACCCCAGTTTCCGGCTTTATGCACTGTGTCAATAATACGATCGCGGATGAACTCTTTAGAACCAAATAATACACCTGGATCTAAGTTTCCTTGTACTTTAACATTTCTCCCTAATCTGGCTCTTGCGTCGGCCATGTCTACTGTCCAGTCAATGGTGAGAATATCCGCGCCGGATTTAGCCATTCTTTCTAGTACCCCTGCACTACCACTAACTAGCAAAATTAAAGGTGTGTCAGGGTGGGTTTCTTTGACTTTTTGGAATACCCGTTGTTGATAGGGCAGGGCAAAAGTATCATAGTCCTGGGGGCTTAATTGTCCTGCCCAAGAATCGAACATTTGCACCACTTGAGCACCGCAGTCAATTTGATAACGGACATAAGTGGCGATCGCATCAGTTAATTTATCCAACAACTGATGTAAAATCCGGGGATCGGAAAACGCCATGTTTTTAATCACTGAGTAGGTTTTAGAACCCTTGCCCTCTACTGCATAAGCGGCTAATGTCCAAGGTGCACCCACAAAACCTAACACCGTTGATTTTCCTTCCACTTCTTGGCGTAATGCCTGCAAAATGGGTTTAATAAATGGTAAAGATTCCTCTGGTTCTAGGGGACGCAGTTTGTCTACTTGTTCTTGCGTGCGAATAGGTGAATGGATAATTGGGCCTTTACCTTCTGCAATATCCATATCAATCCCCATACCTGGTAAGGGAGTGACAATATCAGAAAACAAAATCACTCCATCTGGTTGGAAAGCGTGCCAAGGTTGTAGAGAAACTGCGATCGCTACTTCTGGAATTTCTGAACGTTCCCGAAAAGACGGGTACTTATCCCTTAAGTCTCGATAAGCTTTCATATATCGTCCAGCTTGTCGCATCATCCAGACAGGGGGACGATCTACAACTTCACCACGCGCAGCGCGAAGGAGGAGGGGAACTGTTGCGGAAAAACCCATTTAGCACTTCATCCTAAGTCACATAATTATGCCAATGTTTAGCTTATCATTCAAAGATTAGCTTTTTCTGGAGGCGCACCTTTACATAACTTTATAATATGCCTACAAAATCTCACAGTCCTGACCTGCAAGCAAGCAAATTTTTGATCCCACCATCCCAGCGTCGCAGCTTGATCAGACAGTTTACTCTGTTTACTTTATGCGGTTGGGTAATCGGGGGAATGGTTAGCTTCTGGTTAGAAAAAACCATCATCCAAATCTTACCAAGTAACTTTTTGCTAGATTTGTCAACCACAAACTTGTTAGCTGCACCCATCAATAATATTGTATTTGCCGTAATTTTTGCAGCCTTTCCTGCCTTTGTTTTGCGTCGCTATCTTTCCGGTTGGTTGTGGATGTTGGCTACTAGTATTGGTTGGTTACTGGCTAACAGTGTTTCTGCTGCTTGGATCAACTCAATTTTAGCGATCGCTACATCTGCCAATTCTAGTTTATCTTCCAGAGCAATTTTATTTTGGGGTTTTATCTCCACTTTAGCTTATGTTATCTCAGCAGTTTGGCTAGGAATTTGTCAATGGTTAGTCTTAAGATTGTATACAAAAAATTCGGGAATGTGGATTTTTTTACCATCCTTCACTTTTACCTGTATCAGCATTCTAATCTTTTTACTTTCCCGTCTTTCCCCATTAATTCCTAACATTAATCAAGAAATAATCCTGTATTGGTGTCAGCAATTTTTTACAGCCTTAATTTTAGGAATTATTCCAGCCCTTGGTTTATGTAATTTAAAAAGAAATGCCAATTAATCCATTTTTTATTTACTATCCCAAATCATATTTAACCTAGCTTGAGCATCTTGCAAAGCCTTCTCAGCCGTACTTTTGCCTAATAAAGTAGATTCAATTGCTCGACCCAGACTATCAGAAATTCGACTATAGCCAGCAATATTAGGTCTATGTTTAGATACAGTAGTTTGTTCCGAAAATACTTTTAACCAAGGCTTTTTACTTAAATATTCTTGATAAACTGGACTTTGAGTAGATTTGATATTTACAGGTAAAAAACCCGTCCCCATAGCCCATTCAGTTTGAAATTCTTCACTAATCACATATTCTAAAAACTTCAAAGCCGCTTTTTGTTTTTCTGGTGTAGTCTTCATTAAATAAAAATTACCATTAGCGAGAACAGTCGCTTTTACTTGATTTCCTGGTATGGGAAATACACCAAAATCAACGTCCGATTTAGTGATATAAGTCCAAGGGCCAGTAATTTGCATCGCTACACGACCTTGAATAAAAGCATCTTCTTCATAACCTCTTTCTAAGGGAGAAAGGGTAGCTGAACCATCTTTGATTAAGTCTTGCCAAAATTGTAAAGCTTGAACAGCACCGACATTAGTTAAATTAGGTTGATCATTATTGATAATTTCACCACCAGAACTTAATAAAAAAGGAAACCAACTAAAAACCGTCCATTCTCCTTTACCCAAGGGCAGTAAAATTCCATACTGTTCAGGACGTTGATCACCATTGCGATCAATCGTTAATTTTTTAGCTAAAGCTCGTAATTCCTGCCAATTTTCAGGAATTTGGCTAACTCCCGCAGCTTGAAATAATTTAGGACGGTAAAAAATCCCTAAATTAGCAGTATAAAGAGGAACTGAGAAGAGTTGATTATTTAACTTTAACTCTTCTAAAACATTAGGTAAAATATCTGATTTAATAGGTAATTGATTAAACCAATTCTCTAAAGGCTCAACTGCTCCTAATTCTACTAACTGTCCAGTGATCTGGGCATAAAAATTTAAAATATCTGGGGCTGCATTACCCACAACTGCTGTTAATATTTTTGGTAACTGTTCCTCTGGAGTACCTATAAAAATTGAGTCTACATGAATATCAGAATGTCGTTGATTAAACTTATCTACTAATTTGTTGAACACATCCCGATTTACAGGTGGGTTAATTCCTTGCCATAAAGTTACATGAATGATATTATTATCTTTCTTAACGTTTTCTTGGCAACCAGATAACAGCAGTAAGCACAAAACCAGGGCTATCCCCATTGTAATTATCTGCCAAGTGGAACTAAAAAACCGAACTTGTGTAGTCTTCATACCGATTAGTTATAAAATTAGTTATTTAGTATATTATGTTGTTTGTCCTTTCTAGCAATAACATATTATAATTTAATACCTGCTCTTAAGTATTGGTTTTGTTGTTAATAGCTTAAGAAGCCAATTACAGTAGAATCAAAATTTTAGATATTAATTATCAAAAATAGAAATGTGAAAATTAATGATAACTGATGGCAGAGTAATTATAGTAAAAAAAATACAGGTATGTGTAGGGTGGGCATTTTTCGACAAAACACCGAACAGAAGCAGAAAAAAGTAGGAAATGCCCACCTCAGTATTTTTCAAAAATCAGACAGGAATGCTATAGCAGCGTAATAATGGTAAAAAAATATAGCAGTCCTATTTGATTTGTAGGATGATTCATCTACAGCCCGTTTCAGGTAAATGAGGTACAAATTTTTGGAACAAACCCTTATACAAAGAGACTTTTAACCTTTCTGTTCCCTGTTCCCTGTTCCCTGTTCCCTGCTGTAAGATAATGTAGTTGACACACTCCCCAGCCTAAAGGCGTGGGGATTCTGGGATCAAACAGCAATTGCAGGCAAAGCCTGTCTGACATCGCCTAACCCAATGGTTGATGCCCCAACCGTTGAAATATTTATGGCGGCATTTTCATCACGTCCATTAACTTTCTGACATGATGGACAACGCCACTCTCTAACTGATAAATCTAAACTTTCTAGAACGTGACCACAATGAGAACAAGTTTTACTAGACGGATACCATCGGTCTATATAAATAACTTGTTTTCCTTTCTTCCTGGCTACCCATTCTAGAATTTGCAGAAAATTACCTAATGCTAAATCTGATATTTTTCTGCCCCAAAGTCGGTGCATTCCTTTTAGGTTTAATGTCTCAAAACACAAAACATCAAACTTATCAGTTAGTTGATGAGCCAACTTCCAAAACCAATCTCCTCTACGGTTAGATACATCTTCATGTCTACGAGCTAAGTTCTTTCTTGCTCGTTCACGGTTACGAGAACCTTTTAATTTCCGAGAATGGTTTTTGTTGGCTTTCCTGATAGCATTTAGGGATTGTTTCAGGAATTGTGGTGATTCAATTTTTGTGCCATCCGAGCAAGTTAGGAATGTTTTTAATCCAAAATCAAACCCCGCTATTTTACCAGTCGTTGATTTGATTTCTGGGGCTGAATCATTCTCAACTACTACAACCATAAACAATTCACCCAAGGATGTACGTTTAATAGTTACAGTCTTGACTTTCCCTTCTATTTCTCTAGATTGACAAAACTTATAAACCCGATTCCCAATCTTAACCCTGTTACCACTTATAAACTTATAACCAGCTTGTTTGAGAGTAAATGATTTGTATTTTTTGACTTTCTTAAACCCTGGTGGTCTAACTCCTTTTTTGTGATGTTTGAAAAACCGTTGATAGGCTTTCTCAATGCGTTGACAAATATCCTGCACTGCCTGAGAACCTACTAATTGCCAAGATGGATTACGGTTTCTTAATTTGGCGATATGACACTGTAGTTTTGTACAACTTAAATGTTTACCCCACATTCGATAATAGCGACGATGTAGAGCAATACAATGGTTATAGATGACCCCGGCAATGTTAATCATGCGTTTGAGGTATCTATTCCGCTTATGTTCGTACAGTTTAAACTTCAGTGTTTTCATGCCAGTATTATAGCATAAGTCAACGAAAAGCCGTCCTAGAAGGACAGGGCTTTAAACCCGGTTTTTTGGTAATCAAGCTTTCTTCAGAAAACTTGACGTAATCTTTTTAGCAAAACCTCCAATAGTTCTAATTCAGATTGATCAAGTTGTGTAAAGCGTTCTTTGAGATAAGCAATATGAGCGGGGAACACTTGTTCAAATACAGCATTACCTTGGGCTGTAAGGCGAACAATCACGCTACGTCGGTTATCAGCAGGTACTTCCCTTTCCACTAACTGCTTTTGTTCTAAACGGTCAATGACTCCAGTCAGAGTACCTTTGGTAATCAGTGTTTTTTCGCCTATTTCTCCCATAGTCAGCCCCGCTTGATTGCCAAGTGTTGCTACTACATCAAACTGAGCAGGTGTTAACCCCATTTGGCGAACGTGTGCTTCTGAATAAGCCGAGAAAGCTTGATATGCTCGTGCTAGTTCACGCATTACACGCATAAAATCTTCTTTGAGTGCAACTTTAGTGGCAACTGGGGATGTGTCAAGCATTGTGATCTTTGTAGAATGGACTGTCTCAATCAGGACTATTTTACTTTAACTCGGCATATCTGAAAGAAAATTGAACACAAATTATCGAGTCTTTTATCAAATATTAGTCTATTATATATCATATATATAGCAGTGAACCAGGGATTTAAAACTTCTTTGGCATAAAGCTTGATTATTAACGTTTGTAGTTTATTTATCTGAAACGTGCTGCAATCATAATTATTTAAAGCCCAAACTATTACAATTGCAATAGTTTGAGCCTCTGTGCTAATAATCTTCAGCCAAGGTTTAGGCGGCTAAATCCTGTGTAGCGGCATCACAGTTATAGGTTTTGCTGGACATCATGTTTTTATGCCCTAAATCACGGCCTAATGCACGGGCAACAACTCGCAGTTCATCCATTAAGACTTTGAGTTGTTGGGGGGTGAGTGCCTGTTCACCGTCAGACCAAGCTTGAGCAGGGTTAGGATGGGATTCAATTAATAAGCCATCAGCACCAGCTGCGATCGCTGCATGGGAAAGAGCCGATACCATCCAAGCCACACCCCCAGCATGACTGGGATCTACAATCACCGGTAAATGAGTTTCGCGCTTTAAGAAAGGAATCGCACTAACATCCAAAACATTACGATAAGCACTTTCAAAAGTACGTATTCCCCGTTCAGCGAAAATAATTTTGGTATTACCTCCTGCGGCGATATATTCTGCTGACATCAACCATTCTTTGATCGTAGCTGACATCCCCCGTTTGAGGATTACCGGAACGTTGATGCGACCTACTTCTTTGAGTAGTTGGAAATTTTGCATATTGCGAGTACCAATTTGAATCACATCAACCTGATACTTTAAAAACAATTCCAAATCACGTACATCCATTAACTCAGTCACAACCGGCAAATTGTATTTTTTTGCGGCGGCTGTCAAATATTCTAAACCTTGTTCTCCGTGTCCTTGGAATGTGTAAGGACTGGTACGGGGTTTAAATGCACCACCACGCATAAATAAAGCACCAGCCGCAACTACAGCTTCCGCCGATCCCTGCATTTGTTCTGGGGTTTCGACTGAACAGGGGCCAGCAATAATTTGAATTTCCTTCCCACCAAAAGGAATGCCTCTAACCTGAATCGTGGTATTTTCTGGTTGAAATTCCCGTGATACTAGTTTATAAGGCTTAGAAACAACTTTTACTGTTTCTACAAACTCCAAATCAATAAAAGCTTGCTCAGGGATATGATTGCTATTACCAATAATGTGAATTATGGTTTTTTCGTTGCCTTGAATGGTGAGGGTTTGCAAACCATATTCAGCGATTTTATTTTGCAAACTAGCAATTTGTTCAGCGTTAGTGTGAACTTTGGTGATAATAATCATGGTCAACTCCTATGAATGTTGGATGGTTATTGAAAGTGAAATTAAACGATTAAAACTTGAGTGCAAATCATCTAGTGCAGCATGGCGGAAATAATCATCCAGTTGAAAAACCTGGAAATTACTACTTAATCAACCTTCTTCCCTTCTGCCTCCTGCCCCCTGCCTCCTGCCTCCTGCCTCCTGCCTCCTGCCTCCTGCCCCCTCTCTCAAGGGCAGGTTTTAAATCAAGATGTAAGTTGCTACTTGATTGAAGAGAAAATCAAGACTTAAAACCCTGATTTTTTCGTGATCATTCTCTTTCTGTGGAGAAGTGGAGAAAAAATTGGTATTTATAGTCAAGTTTTTCAGCACCAAATACTCTTTAATTAGTTAGCAATTAACCTTTTACTTGAAAACCTGCCCTTGAAAGTCCTGCCCCCTGCCTCCTGCCTCCTGCCTCCTGCCTCCTGCCTCCTGCCTCCTTACACTAGGGATGATGGGCTAATTAACTAGCCATTACTGCTCCTAAATTCAAACTGCTGATATGTTCATAAATTTCAGAAAATTCATCATTGACCCAAGACAGATAAGCCATTGCTGACTGCTTGTTATATTTGGGAACTAGGAAATCTTCAATGGCATAATCACCTGAATATTGCAGACTATTCAATAAACATATTAGTTCTGCCCAATTGACCATTCCCGCAGTCAAAGCTGACCATTCCCAAGACCAGCCTTTTTCTCCATAAAACCAGGACATATTTTTTACGTGGACGTTACCAATGTGAGAACGAATTAACTTTAATCCGAATTCCCAATCTTCTTTACCTTCAACCATCATATTGGCAGGGTCAAAAGTAATAGCTATGCAGTTGGGATCTAAATCATGAGTTAATGAATAGGCACTGCTAAAACTACTCATAATTGTTCCCCAGTGCAATTCTAGTAAGATTTTTACCCCTGCTTTGTAAGCTTTTAGCTCCAACTGACGTAGGATTTTTTTCACATTATTCAGCAATTCTGATGGCAAATAATGAGATTCAAAAGAAGGGATGATTGCTTTGTCTTTACCCTGATTAGCTACAGATGCATTGCAGCTTTTAGGTAAAACTAATCGGACTTTAGGCACATTCATTTTTTGGCAGCATTCAATTATTTGGTCTACAGCATGAGTATCTTCAATGGAAATGTATGAATTCAAAACTGGTACTGCTAAACCTGCTCGTTGGATTTGTTTTTGCAGAAAGACTCCAGTATTTGTCAATTCATCCAAACTTTTATGATTATCCTCTTTTACTCGCAGTTCAATTCCTTGATAACCTGCGGCGATGGCAATTTCAATTACATCCTCAAATGTAAACTTGGACAAAACTGCTGTGCATAAGTTTAAATGCAAAGACATTTCAGACCTCCTAATATTATTCATGAAGGTTGTGGTTAATAATTTGCGACTGGATTTAATGGAGAAATCTGGCTAAATCTACATCCACAAATTCGGCTCGTTTGAATTTATCTTTGAGATGATAGGGGACGGTGCAATCAAAAATTGTTTTACAAGAAATACCTTCAGCCAGAATTGAAGGGCTAAATTCTGGAGACTGGGAAGGGTCTAGGGGATGACAACGAACTCCAGGAATAAAGATTGTACTTACGTCGCCTTGATAGCGTGTGGTCATTGCCCACAAAACATCATTAGTATCAAATATGTTGACATCTTCATCTACTAAAATGATGTGTTTGAGTTCAGAAAAAGCTGCAAAAGCTGTTAAGGCTGCTTGGCGCTGACGACCTTCATCTCGAATGGAAGATTTTTTAAATTGCAGGATGGCTAGATATTTGCCTCCACCGGCGGAATGTGCATAGACATTAAGTAAGCGTCCAGGCATACTGTTTTCTACTAGTCGGAGAATACTAGCTTCTGTGGGAATGCCTGCTAAATTTGTATGTTCTTCTCCTGGGCCGATGATAGTTTGCAGGATGGGATGATATCGGTGAGTTACGGCTGTAACGCGAATGATGGGGAGTTCGGCTTGGGCTTTGCCTAAATATCCGGGAAATTCTGGCATTGCATAGCCGGTATTGGTGTGGATATCTTCTCGTATCCGTTCCTGGGGGAGTATTTCACCTTCAATGACGATTTCTGCACGAGCGATCGCCTTGGCTTTGACACTCACACAGTCTACCAACTCCACCGGACGTTGACGCAACCCACCAGCAATGGTTAACTCATCAAAACCTATAGGTGTTGTCGGTGGTTCAAAACAAGCAGCCAGATAAATTGCTGGGTCTAATCCCATACTGATGGAAACTGGCAAGGGACGACCTAATTTTTCAGCTTTGATTCTAAACTGGTCAATGTGCCTCCCTGGTACAAAATACACACTCAACAAATTTGGCCCTTGAATACAGAGTCGGTGAATAGTCACATCTGCTTCACCTGTTTCTGGATCTTCAGCCCGCAATAAACCCAAGTTAAAATATGGACCCGCATCTAATACTGTATTTGTTGGTGCGGGGATTAACTGGCGAAGATCCAAATCTGCACCCTGGTGAATGACCTCCTGACAAGGGGCTTGGGATTGAGGAATAACTAGAGGTGAGAGAGGATGATTGAGCGCTGCTAGGAGATCAAATGGTAATCTGTCTACAGAACTACCTAATAACAATGCGGTTCTTTCCCGGCTGGCTAATATACCAGTTACCACCTGCATATCGTAGCCTTTGACGTTTTTAAACAACATCGCCGGGCCAATTTTAGTAGGAGGTGCAACGGGAATTCCTGCGCCTACTAGCTTGTAAACACCTGCAAGTTCTGCATGGGGGTCTACTGGTTCCGTGGTTGAGAGTAGTTGACCGGGTATATTTGATAGATATGTCAATGCTGAACGCAAGTCTGTAATGTCTCTAGCTGATGTACACCATTTTTGTTGATTCAACATGGCAGTGGTTCTGTTATACTGTAAATAGTTCCAACAACAACAATTTGTACTAGAACAATCTTCAGGCAATATGCTTGATATTTTGCAAATAAGAGCAGTCAACAAGAATACAAATATATTCTTGGAGTCAAGAATACAAAAATACTCTTGGGTTTGCTGACTCTGCAAAATTAGCGCATCTGACTGAGGTACTTTTTGAATATATAAAACCAAAATCACGAATGGGGGGATGTGTAAAAACACTCACATCTGTGTAAATGTCATCAGCCGATGATCATCAGAAATGGGGTAATGTGAAAAAATATTCACATTTGTGTAAGTTTGTAAGTTTTTTGTAAATTAGATATTTTGAGGTGGAGTAGATAAAAAACTATGAATGCTGATAAGTTCCATCAAATCTATGAAGAGTTATCGTCTAAAAAAAGACATATATTATTGAATTTTTTAGAGCAGAAATCAGACGAAGAAATTGCCAGTTTATACCATATTCAAGAAACTACTGTTAGAAAGCATATTCAGCAGCTATGTGAATTATTTGGTGTGAGTAATGAAGACAATAAGTATTGTGAAAAACGCGAAGAATTAAAAGATTTATGTAAAAAATTTAACCCTAAATTATTTGCAGATGTACATCAACAGCCAGCCTTAACCCACAAACTAGGAAAAGCTGATTTTTTCCCTACTTCTGAAAAAAGGAATACACCGCAGTTAGATTGGGGAGATGTAGATGGTGCAACGGTTTTTTATGGACGTGAGCAAGAACTAGCTACTCTGAAACAATGGATTATTAATGATCGTTGTAAATTATTGACAATATTAGGAACTTATGGTATTGGTAAGACTTCATTAGTGGTGGAATTAGTCCAACAGATTCAGGACGAGTTTGATTTTGTGATTTTGCGATCGCTACACAATGCCCCACCGATCAAAAAAATCCTAGCAGATATCACTAAATTCTTATCACAACAGCAAATAATACAGTTACCAGAAGATTTAAGCGACAGTATTAACTTGCTAATACAGTATTTACAAAAATATCGTTGTTTACTGATTTTGGATAATATAGAGACGATTTTACAACCAGGCGATCGCACAGGGCAATATATAGAAGGTTATCAAGGTTATGGTAAACTGCTACAGCGAGCCGGAAAAGCCAACCATAACAGCTGCTTAATCCTCACCAGTAGAGAACTTCCCCAAGAAATTGCTACACAAGAAGGGGAAAAGTTACCTATACGTTTATTTAGAGTCAATGGCTTACAACCAGAAAACGCCGAAGAAATCATCAAATATAAAGGCTTATTAGGGACAAAAAATAACTTAAAAAAATTAGTAGAACTATATGAATGCCATCCCTTAAGTTTAGAACTAATTACTCCCACAATTAAAACAGTTCATAATGGTGATATTTCTAAATTTTTAGAATTACCCGGATTATTAAAAATCAGAGATCGTTTAGAATGGTACTTTGAACGTCTATCACCTTTAGAAACACAAGTCATGTACTGGTTAGCCATCAATCGTGACTTAGTTTCTATTTCTGAATTAAAAGCAGATATACAACAATTAATTAGCTTAGAAGATTTAATCTCTTCCCTGGAATCTTTGATCAATCGCTCACTAATCAATCGAAGTACACAAGGTTTTAAACAGCAACCTTATATCATGGAGTATATAACAGAGCAATTGATTAAGCAGATATGTGAAGAAATCAAAACCGGACAATTACAAATATTCACCAGCCATGCCATCATCAAAGCAACAGCAAAAGACTATGTAAGAGAAACACAAATTAAACTGATTCTCCTGCCAATTATTCATGATTTATTAACTACTTATGGGAGTAAATTAGAAGTAGAGAACAAATTAAAACAAATATTATCCCAACTCAGAAAACAACAAAACCTCGGTTACGCTGGCGGTAATCTCCTTAATCTGCTTGTAGCTTTAAAAATTGATTTTACCAATTACGATTTCTCAGAAATTATAGTTAAGCAAGCCTACTTGAGAGATGTTAACCTATATCATGTTAACTTCCAAAACTCTAAGATATCCAATTCCGTATTCACAGAAACTATAGCATCTATTTTTGCTATGGCCTTTAGTCCAGATGGACAAACATTAGCTATCAGTGATTATCGGGGTACAATTCAATTAAGACACATCAAAGATAGAGATAAAATTTTGATTATTAACGAAACATCTGGCCATGTAATTCGAGCATTATTATTTAGTCCAGATGGTAATACTTTAATCAGTGCTGGTACTGATGAAGTTATCCAATTTTGGAATGTAAAAACAGGTGAGAGTTATAAAATTTTAAAAGGTCATACAGACTGTATCAATGCTCTTTCTTTGAGTCCCGATGGAAAAATTTTAGCTAGTGGTAGTAGTGATTATACAATTAAATTATGGGACTTTACCACCGGCGAACATTTAACCACTTTTTCAGAACATACTGATAGTGTAAATTCAGTTGCATTTAGTCCACAAGGTATCCTAGCTAGTGGTAGTAGAGACAAAAAAGTAAAACTATGGGATATACAAAATAAACAATGTTTCATGACTTTTACAGAGCATCAGAAACCTATTTATGCAGTTGCCTTTAGTCCAGATGGAGTAATACTTGCTAGTGGCAGTGCTGACTCAATAGTAAATTTATGGAACATGAACAATTATCAACTGTTAAACACTTTAAAAGGACACAGTAATGAAGTGCTAACAGTTGCCTTTAGTGCAGATAATCAAATTTTAGCGAGTGGTAGTTGCGACCATAAAATTCAAATCTGGGACATTCGAGATAGAGAAAATATCAAGATCATCAATACTCTACAAGAACATAATAACTGGGTTCGTGTTGTTGCCTTCAATCCAAAAAATAGCATTCTAGCTAGTGGAGATGATGACTCTACAGCAAAACTCTGGAATACTCAAGAAATTAACAATATTCATTCCTTAATTACTTGGCAAGGTTATACTAATGAAGTTCGTACAGTGGCTTTTAATCCTAGCGGTACAATTCTAGCAAGTGGTAGTAGTGATAAATTAGTCAGATTATGGGACATAAACAACTGTAAAACTTCAGCTATCTTTCAGGGACATACAGATAAAGTTTATTCAGTGGCTTTTAATCCTGAAGGAACAATTCTTGCTAGTGGCAGTGGTGACAACAAAATCAAGTTATGGGATATCAAAACAGGCAAATGCTACAAAAAATTATGGGAGCATGAGAATCATGTACGTAGTGTAGCCTTCAGTCCTCAAAATCAAAGCATTGCTAGTGGTAGTCGTGACTGTACAGTGAGACAGTGGGATATTAAACAAGGAAAATCCAAGATTATATTAAAGGAATATCCTGAACGAGTAAATTGTATTGCTTTTCATCCCCATCAAGAGATTTTGGCCTGTGGTATTTATAACGGTGATGTGAAGTTATGGGATCTAAAAAATAAGCAATATCTAGCAACTTTATCAGAACATTCTACACGGATTAATGCCGTAGCTTTTAGCCCCCAAGGAAATATTTTAGCTAGTGCCAGTAGTGACAATACAATTAAACTTTGGGATATTAACACCTATAAATATATAGCCACTTTAGAAGGACATACTCACTGGGTGCGGTTCGTAGTTTTCCATCCTCAAGGCAATATATTAGCTAGTGCTAGTAATGACAATACAGTAAGATTGTGGGATGTTAATACTTATCAAACCATAGCTATCTTAGATGAACACACTCACTGGGTACACTCAGTAGATTTTAGCCATTGTGGAACAATACTGGCTAGTGGTAGCGCAGATGAAACGATTAAATTATGGGATGTAAAAACCGCCACTTGCTGGCGCACTTTAACCATACCTAAACCATATCAGGGGATGAATATTACAGGAGTTACAGGTATAAATGATCAAACTAAAGCAACACTTAAGGCTCTAGGGGCAGTAGAATTTTTGTAATCCGATTTAACCAATGAGATTGTTTTGCTGCTATGGAAGGGTTAACACTTTTTAAGATTTTAACTGTTATCTTGAGAAGTGGTAATTGATTTAATTTAAGTAGAATATGATCATTACCATAAACCTCAATATTCTTAGGAAACTTAAAAACTTGTACTATCTCTTCTTCTGTTGGTAGCAAATTTTCTTGAATCTGAATGTTAACCGCTTGAATGTGAGTATCGGTAGTTTGAAAAAGTTTCTGGAATACACCATGATTGTTAATAATATGAATCAATCCCTCAAATATGAACTCCCAGTCATTTGGATCTAGTTCTAATTGTTCACCTACCTCAAATAATTTAGGGAACAATAAAGCTTGATCAGACTGACTCAAACTTTCTATTTTCCTAAGAGTTAGTAATAAAGCCAGTAAAGTTGTGTCGCGTGGTGGTGTAGGCATTGAGTTATAAATTTTGGTGTGAAAATAAACTTAACTTTGAAAGCTATTGACAAAATAAATTATACCATACTATGGTGTAATTAGTATGCTATCGAACCGATAAGGCATAGACCGCAATTCTCAAAAAGTTAATGTTAGATATTTTTACTATTAATACTTATATGAAACGTCAAGCCTTAGTTGTTGGTATAAATCGTTATCCTTTTTTCAGAAATTCACCGACTAGTGAAGCTCGTCATTTAACAACAGCCGCTAGAGATGCAGAAGCGGTTGCTAGGTTACTAGAACTCTATGGAGACTTTCAGGTACAAAGATTACCAAGTATGCCAGATGTATCACAATTAGATCCCACGGGACATATTACGGCAGAAGAACTGAAAGCAGCTATTACAGAGTTATTTAACCAGCAAGGAAGTACAGATGTAGGTTTGCTGTATTTTGCTGGCTATGGTTGTCGAAAAATTTATGAAGATGGAAGTACAGATAGTTTTTTAACAACCAGTGAGGCTTTTCCTCAACGGAATAGATATGGTGTTTCTCTTAAATGGTTACGTGAGTTATTACAAGAGTCTAGTGTAAGTCAACAAATAATTTGGCTAGATTGCAGTTACAGTGGGGAACTACTCCAGTTTACAAGCAAAACAATTAATCAAAAATGCGATCGCTGTTTTATTACAGCAGTAGACGCTTCAGAAACAGCCTATGAAACCGATATACGAGGTGTGTTAACTCAGGCTCTCCTGTTTAGTCTTGATCCAACTAAGCAGAGTGATGGAGTAGTAACTAGCTTCAATATCAAGAATATGATCGAAGCTCGATTACAAAAAGAAGAATTACATCAAAACCCTGTTTTCTATATAACTGGATCTCCTATTATCCTAACTGGAATCAAAGGAACTCAGTGGTATGATGAACATCGTCTGGAACGACTATGGCGTGAAACTGCTGATTGGTTTTCAAAAGATGATGCAAACTCATTAATGAAACATACTCATAGTTATGTGATTAATTATTTTTTTGGTAATCCACCAGATATAGAGAAAGCAAAGAGTTATAGAGAGAATGTAGAAAAAGTATTAGAAGTAAATTTGCCTGATGACTGGTGGAAAGATACAAAAGCAATTGAAAATTTACATAAATCTCTAAAATATTTGTGCGGTGCCGTTTTTTGTGGACAGAGTGAATCAGGTAATAAAACTATCAGTATTGGTTCTGCTTACTTAATAGCATTAATGGCTTATGCAGAAGTTTACAAAAACGTCAATGGTTTAACAAATGGAATAGATTTATCTAAATTGAACCAACTTGATAAACCATTATTTCCGATTCAGCAACCTGATATAGCTAGATTATCAACTAAAGCTTTATATGATCTCTTTTTCTGCTTATTTTCAGCCTGTGAAAATAGAGAATCTGGATTCAGGAAAATATTTTTCAATCAAGAAGGAAATAAATTTACAATTGAGTTTACTAGGGGAGCAAATGAAGTTACAAAAGAGAAAGAGTTAAGTTTAGCAGAAGAATTACCCCAAATGCTCAATAATGATCATGTCCCCACACCAAAACTAAATAATACAAAATCAGCAATTCTTCGTTTATGGAGATATATGCTAATTAGTAAAATTGGTTTTATGAGTCCAGGTGTTATTTATATGGAAAGAAATAAACTTGTAATCGCTTCTTCAAAAGGAACAGGACAATGAATTAATTTGGTTTTATCAATCCAGGTGTTTATATGCAGAGAAATAAACTTGTAATCGTTTCTTCAAATAGGAAATCAGGAAATCATGGAATTAAATCAACTAATATCTTCTGTTGTTTGTAAGGATGAAAGAGGACAACAATTAGCAAAACTACTAGCTGAAAAATTTCACAAAGTTTATCTAATCGCTGAACTTGAAGATTATCAATTTTGGCAAGAAGGGAGAGACGAAGGTACACCAGAACAATTACCATCATCAGTAAATAGTGTTTTTCTTCATCAAGAAGACTACAATCTGATGGAGGAAATAAAAATACATTCAGAGTTTGTTTTTAAATTCACTTTATCCGGTGAACCTGATATACAAAGAGATGAATTACCTATTTATCGGAAAGTTTCATTAAACCAGTTAAATATTCAATTAGAAGATATTGACGAAATTATTGCTTATATCAGCAAAAAACAATCACAAAAACCTGCCATTTGTTCTCGTGATAACAATATTATTGAATGGGAATCTCAAGTTAATGTTGCAGAATGTAGAACCATTAGACAGCGTAACGAAATTTTAAACCATTTATTGTCGAATTTGTCTAATGCTACGAGAGAAATATCAGAGTATGGTAGTTTATATAAATTTTTAGGTACTCCCAAACCAATAATTTACATTTTGGATGATTATAACCGTTATATCACTCAGCAAAACGGTATATATCAAATAGACGAATCTAGCGTTAGTAACATTGCTAAATACTATCGTGAACCAATGGAAACATCTACTAGGAATCATTTTATTGAAGTATTAAGAGGATTATGTGTAGTTTTAAACAATCTGTCTTTAAGTTTTACCGTCAAAGCTTATCCTTTAACCTTAAGTGTTGAAGAAGATGATTTAAAGATTGAAAAAATTAAACCCACCTATAACTTAATCTATGAAGCTTTAAACCTTGATAATGTTGATAATGAAATAGATCATAACTCTCCTCAAATTGCTGCTTTTATCATTGATTTAGAGTGGCTTCCTAATTTTACAGATGAGCAAACTCAGCAACAAACAAATGAAAGATGGTGGAAAGAATGGAAAAACATGGGAGTTAAGGCAATTGATATTTTGTCCGAGCGTTATCCAGAAATTCCCTGCTTTATTTTCACCGGCTCTCAACCTGCTAATGAACTTCAAGAGGCATTAGTACATAGAGCATATTGGGGATTTCAAAAAACTAAATCTCATCATTATGAAAATGCTGATGCAACTACAAAAGACAACCAATCAAATCCTGAATTTCTCAACTGTATTACTATTGAACAACATTTGACCAAAGCAGTAAATCGTCTTTATGGTTCTTATCAAGAAGTACCATCTCAACAGTTAAATGTCAATTCTAGTTCTATCTTATGGCAAAAATTAATTAAAAAGCTAAATCTAAATCTACAATCTTCCCTAGATAACTGTGTACGGGGTAGAGCTTTCAAAAAATTAATTGCTGGTCTTTTTCCCACATCGAAACAAGTAGAACCTATTAAAGTTCTGACTGGTGGAAAATCTCAAGCTCAAGCAACTTTTTTAGTGAGTCCTATCTTGTCTAATAATGACAGATTAGCAACCCGGTTTATTAAAATTGGTTCGTGGTTTTTGATTCAAAAAGAGTATTTAGCTTATCAAAAAGTAATTCAACCCCGGCTGAATAGTTATACAGCTAACATTATTCAAAGACCAATTTTAACTGAAGTTGACCAAAATCAAATGCCTTGGGGAGCTTTGATGTACACCTTGGCAGGATTTCCAGAAGATTATCATAACTTGCAATCTCTCAATGAAGTATTTACTAATTACAAAATTAGTGCTGATGGTGGTAATTTTTTAGTCAAATGCGTGAGAGACACTTTAGAAAAAGTATTATTTCCTCTTTATCAATCTAGTATTTCTAAATCACCTGAAAAACAACCTTTGTGGTGTTGGTTGGGTGATGTGATGCCTTCCTTCTACACTGGAGTCTTAATACCATTAATCAAAATCCCTAGTATTGATTATTTAGACGAAAATACAAAACCTAGTGATATATTTATCATTCCATCTACTATTAGTGATAGTAATAAGCACCAAGATAGTAGTGAAAAGGAAGAACTCTGGAAATCCGCTTTTGATGATTTGAAAAAACTAAATGATCAACTTAATCTCCAAGCAGATAATATTCCAGAAATATCACCTCACGATCATGATATCTTTAATAAACCCTATCCAAAAGTTTTATTGTCTAACTGGCAATTAATATCTGTTGATGTTCCAGATAATGAAAATGAAGGAAACATAATTCTAGTACATCCAATTTTAGGAATGCGGGTTTATTTACGTGGTTCTGCGGAAGATATCCGGCTACGTTTTGGTGCTACCTGGATTCGTCCGGGGATGAAGGTAAATGCTTTAGTTTATCTGCATACAAAAACACAAAGGTTACAGAATATTTCTCAAAATCTTTCGGGGTTTGATCAGCTTGATGATAATTCTAATTTAGAAGTACACTTAAAGATTATCAGGAATTTTAAAGAGGCTAACGAAATCAGCACATCATCTATACCTTCCCCTGTGAATGTTTTTGGTGAGGAGTTTTGTAAACCGGATAATTACATTTCTATATGTGGTTATGCAGCACCGATTCATGGGGATTTAAACCTAAATAATATTCTTTATGCTGCTAATGAAACAGTAGGTTGGTTAATTGATTTTGAACGAGTGAAAGAAAAAGGTTTAGTTGCTTATGACTTAGCTAAATTAGAAGGGGAAATTTGGGTAAATCATTTATTACCTTATATTAGAGAATTGGCAATTTTATCACCTGCTAAAGTGGTAGATACTTGTTATAAATTACTCTACTTCTGTTTACAATCATCTGAGTTTTCAGGAGATGAATCTGAATTCTTCAAAACAAAAGTGAAAAGTGAAAAAGGATTTCCTCTGATATCGGATGCTTTATTAATGCCGATTACTAATCTTCTTAAGGTGATTAAATCAATCCGTGATTTTGGGTTCTCAAAATACCAACTGACACGGCAAGAGTTGAAATGGTCATTATCAGCATATTTCTTGAATGCAGCTAGATTACATTTCCCATCTCGCAGTGATAATGATCAGAGTTATGCAACTGTATTGGCATTTTTAGTATCAGCATGGCATTTAATTGGAATTGCACCAAAGTCTAAGATAATATCAGAAGATGATCAAAACCCATGATAAATTTAGATTAATCTTCCGTCAGTGAGCAACGCAGGTGAGTAATTAATGAATCGAGATGCTTTAGTTATTGGTATCAATCGTTACCCATACTTAAAAGATACACCAACAAGTGAAGCTCAACATTTAACACTACCTGCTAGAGATGCTGAAGCGATCGCTCAACTTCTCCACAATCATGGTAACTTCACAGTACGTCGTCTTCCCGAAAGCTTAATTGATGGTAAGATGCAGGTTGACCCCCAACAACTAGTTACAGCAGAACAATTAGAAAACGCCATAGTTCAACTCTTTCAACCAGAGGGAGACAGGATTCCTCATACTGCTTTACTGTTTTTTGCTGGGCATGGATGGCGAGATAAACCAGTTGGTGATGTCATACAAGGCTATTTAGAAACCAGTGATGCTAATCCCAGAAAAAATATTTGGGGTGTATCGCTACACAGGTTACGTCAAATCTTGAAAAAAAGTCCCATCAAACAGCAAGTTGTATTTTTAAATTGTTGTCATAGTGGCGAACTATTTAACTTTTCATTAGATGATTTACAGCTAGTAGAATCAGACAAAATTCGCTTTTTTGTCACAGCATCCAGGGAAGATGAAAATGCTTATAGTAGTCCTAATGGTAAACATGGAGCTTTAACAGAAATTCTGCTCAAAGGACTTGATCCCAGACGCACTTCAGAAGGCATAGTCAACAGTATCAACCTCAAAGAATTTATTGAAAATGCAACAATACAAGTACCACAAAAGCCCCTCGTATCTAATGGCAGTTCTAAAATTTTATTAACTACCATTCCAGAGAAAAAACATATATTAGAACAATTAGAAGAGTCTACTGTTATAGATGATCCCATTAGGTTAAATTGGCAATGTATACATACTCTAACTGATCATGCAGATATAATTAAATCAGTAGCAATTAGCCCTGATGGGAAAATGATAGCTAGTGGAAGTCTTGACCACACTATCAAATTGTGGGACTTAGATACTGGTAAATTGTTAAAAACTATTACACAACATTCCGGTGCAGTTACCTGTGTAGCTTTTAGTCAAAATGGGCAAACCCTAGCCAGTAGCAGTGCTAACCCAGATGGCACAATTAAATTATGGGATATCCCTACAGGTACATTACAAACTACTTTAAAAGTAGATGATTGGATAGTTTTATCTGTTTGGTCTATTGCCTTAAGTCCTGATGGACAAACTCTAGTCAGTAGTCATCATCCAGATAGTAGCGTTAAAATTTGGGACTTAAAAACTCAAACACTACGTCATACTCTCAGAGGTCATGTTTGGGAAGTAAACTCAGTTGCTTTTAGTTCTGATGGAAAAACGGTTGCCAGTGGCAGTTCGGACAGTAATATTAAACTTTGGAATATTTGTACTGGCAGACAAATCTACAATCTGAATGGCCCTGCAAATAGTCATGTCGGTTTAGTTAAATCTTTTTTCAGCGACAATATTGTTTACACAGTAGCTTTTAGTCCTGATGGACAAACTCTTGCTAGTGGTGGAGAGAAGCAACCGATTAAATTATGGCGCTTGAGTAATGGAGAATTAAAAACAATGTTAACAAGACATTCAACAGATGTTTACACAGTAGCTTTTAGTCCTGACGGAAAAACTCTTGCTAGTGGTAGTGCTGATGGTACAATTAGAATCTGGGATTTATATACTGGAGAACCTACCTTTAATTTAGGACACTCTGATTCTGTTTATTCTTTGGCATTTAGCCCCAATGGTCAGATGATGGTTAGTGGTAGTAAAGACAAAACTATTAAGGTTTGGAAATTAGTCTAAAAAAGAGCAGGGGAGAAGAGACAGAGGTGCAGAGGGGAAAGAATAATTTATTTCCTAATGACCAATGACTAATGACTATTCCCAATTCCCTGTTCCCTGTTCCCTGTTCCCTGTTCCCTAATGACCAATGACTAAATAGCAAAACTCCATCGTAACTGTTGGGAAGTTGTTACGACGGAGAACTATAAAACAGAAACACCAAGATGAAATGCTTGTGTCACCAAGGTAGACAGTCAGTAAAAACTAAGCAGTAAATTTACTCTTTTACTTTTTACCAAATGTCTTATTTTTCCTCGATGTTTCCTACTGTGCTAGATGTGAAAAATCATATATTTTTTCAGTTTTCGGAAAAGTATTGAAAATAGCATTTTGGCAGTATCATTATCTGCGTAACCTCAATTATTCATTGTTTTTCGGCACATTGCGACATTATAAATTTAAATTTAAACTTATAATAAATTTTTCAGCAATGAATTAATTATGCAATTAGACTTTTTATCTGTACAGGAATTATGGCTAGGAATTGGTTGTCAATCTGGGGTTAGCAGCGAGTTAATTCAACTAGCAATTGAGAAAGTATTGCAAGAATTTAAGATTATTCCCAGTGCTATTATAGGTATTGCTACTATTGACTCAAAAGCCCAAGAAGCGGGTTTAGTAGAATTTTGTCAGCTGTATAATTTACCTTTAAAAACCTTTTCCGCCGCAATTCTCAGTTCTGTAGATGTACCTAACCCAGCTAATGTAGTCAATAAATCTGTAAAAACCCCCAGTGTAGCGGAGGCAGCTGCCATTCTGGCCACCTCTCAACTAACTGCTAGGGGAAAATTATTAGTACCAAAACAGATTTTACGTTTTCCTTGTGAAAATAAATCATTAACTGTTGCTATTGCTAAAAGCGCAATTTTAATCAACAGCCCGGAGAAAATAATTAATTACACTGGTAACAATTGATAAAACAATAGAACCTAAAAACGCAGGAAGAAAACCATCAATTTTAAACCCAGCAATAGGAGTTAACTCACTTGCCAGCCATAGAGTTAAGGCATTAATAACAAGTGTAAATAATCCAAAAGTGAGTAAAGTAATAGGAAATGTCACAAAACTTAATATAGGACGGATGATAGCATTAACTAAACCGATAACAATAGGGGCAATTAGTGTAGCTTCAAAAGTATTTACAGCAAACCCAGGTACAATTCTAGCGGTAATTGATAATGCAAACGCTGAACCCAACCAAGTCAAGAAAAAGTGTTTCATAATTTTTGCTGGAGAAATAAATGCAAAAGCTAAATTATGATACTGTAATGTATTTATTAATGCTAATTGATTTGACTTTTAAGGTTGTTGAGAATACCGCTTGATAAAAGTCTCCCAAGTAGCACCACCCACTACACCATCAGCCTCTAAACCATAACGGGTTTGTGCAGCTTTGACAGCCGCTTCTGTTGCTAAACCAAAGTCACCATCTATACCAGTTTTTAAAAAACCTAATCTTTGCAAGAGTTGCTGTAATTTTAGTACATCTTGGCCGCGCATACCCAGCCGTAAAATTGGCCACCCTGCATCAGTATATTGGATGCCGGGAATTTGCCGATTTTTGGGAGTGGGTTGGATGAAACCAGTATTTTGATTTTGGGAAACTACATTGGGTTTAGGGTTATTTGGTCTTTTTTGATTTTGGGAAACTACATTGGGTTTAGGGTTATTCGGTTTCTGTGGAGTAGTATTAGTTCTAGTCGTTCTATTATTGGTTGAGGGTAGAGTTACAGCAGTTGTTGTTCTGGGTTTATTGGGAGTAGAGGAAGGGGTAGGTTGAGATGTAGCGGTTACAGTTGGTGTAATTGGTGTGGTGCTGGGGAAAAGTTTTTGCCAGGTGATAGAGTCTACTACACCATCAGGACTTAAACCGGCTGCTTGCTTAAATTGGGAAACTGCACTAGCTGTCTTTTCACTATAAATCCCATCTACCGTACCTGTGTAAAAGCCGAGCAGTTTTAAGGCTGCCTGAAGTTCTGATACTCTTTCTCCTTGGCTACCAACTTTTAAAGTAGGACGGTTAATATTCCCTGCTGCACTAACTTGGGCAATTTTCACTGGTGCTGCTGTAGAAAGCAGGGTAGATAAACCAATTAATAGAGGTGTAACAGTCAATAATATT
The DNA here is from genome assembly GCA_035299225.1 of Nostocaceae cyanobacterium. Taxonomy (GTDB): domain Bacteria; phylum Cyanobacteriota; class Cyanobacteriia; order Cyanobacteriales; family Nostocaceae; genus DATGXB01. The sequence continues at coordinate 29,769 of DATGXB010000147.1, forward strand.
AACCGATGGTAGTTAAAGATGTGGTTTTTCAGGCTGCCTTGCATAAGTCTAGGTTGAGGATTTTCTGATGCCGATTTTACTACAATTTAGTGCTGTGTTAATTGCCTCTTCTTGACCTACTAAAGATAAATATTCTTGATTGAAATACTTTTGTGCGGCTATCATGGCGGCGGAGGCGCTAACATTATCAATCATTTGGGGAAATTTTTGATCAAAATCAATGCCCAAACCTAAAATTTCATACCAACCATAAATTTGAGCAATTTGCCCGTTAGTTTGTTTACCCAAGGCATACTGACCAATAATTTTGTTTTTAGCAGTTTGTAGTGCTTCTGTTGATAATTCTTCTGTACAGAGTAGTTCTATTTCTTGTTGTAGTCCTTGCATGGCAATGGTGGTATTTTCTGAGGCGGTGCCGATGTAAACTATAAAGGCAGAGGGAAATAAGCGAGTTGAGTAAATAGCAGAAACTTCGTAGGCTAAACCCCGTTTTTCTCGCAATTCTACAAACAAGCGACTAGATAAACCATTGCCTAAATAAGTAGAGAGTAGTTTTAGGGCTGCATATTCTTCTTGACTCACAGATGGGCCCATATAACCCAGCATGACAATTGATTGCTGTGTATGCAGAGGTTTAAGACAAGATTGGGAAGCAATGCTAATTTCTGGTAAGTTGAGTTTAGGTAATGGTTGGTTTGGTGGTTGCCAGTCTCCGAACACTTCTGTAATTAATGTTTGTGCTTCTGTGGTGGTGATGCGTCCGGCGATGCTAATGACGATGTTATCTGGGCGAAAATAAGTTTGGTGATAATCTTCTAAATCTGTACGGGTGAGACTGCTGGTGGTGGTTTCTGTCCCTAATACTGACATAGCATAAGGGTGGTTTTGGTACATGGCTTGACGCATTTGTTCATAAGCCAAGTTAAATGGTTGTTCTTTTTGGGAACGGATATCTTGTATGGCCAAGCGTTTTTCTAGTTCAACTTGGGTTTGGGGAAAGGTAGGCGATCGCAACAATTTCCCCGCTAATGCTAAAATTTCCCTAAAATCCTCGGTTACTGTCTTTAAAGATAGTAAAAAATAATCAGTAGAAGTGTCTACACTCAAACTCGCTCCCACTGATTCCACTTTTTCTGCAATTTCTAAACTCGATAAACCATCACAGCCTTTTGTCATCACAGCAGACAACAAATGCGCTAAACCCGCTTTTTCTTGACTTTCGTAACAACTACCGGCACGCACAAACACCCGTGCAGCAATAATATCAGCCACAGGATTTTCTGATACTAACAACACAATGCCGTTATCTAAAACGGTACGATTAATTAAAGATGTGGATTTGTCTACAACTTGCATTACTTAACTCAAAATGTGAATTATTAACTATACAGCAGGGAACTCTTAACAGGGAATAGGGAACAGGATAAAAACTACTTTGGATATGAATTTATTCTTAATGATTTACCCAAAATTTGCTGTATAAACTTTTTACCTAACTCCCAACTCCTAGTTTCTGCCTTCCAAACCTAACAAGGTTTCAGAATTGTAACAGCATAATTATCAGGAGAAAGATAGCTTTTTACTAATTTTTGCAACTCGTCGGCCTCAAAAGACAGAATTTGTTGTAAATAGTTAGCAGCGAACTCGGCTTTAGAAATAGTATTGTAATAACCATATAACCCTGATAACTGATGAGGGGTTTCTGTAGCAAAAGCATACTCATTACATACTAACCTACGAATGCGGGTAAGTTCCTGCTCATTTATGCCAATATTCTGTAAATTATGCAAATGATTACAAATTAACGTTTCTACTTGTTCCACATCTTCTGGTTCTAACCAAGCCGTAATTGTAAATAAACTAGCATCCCGTTGTAAAGAAACATGAGCACAAATTCCTTGCACCAGTTGTCTTTCTTCTCGCAAGTCACGCACTAACCGCGAAGTTCTACCTTCCGCTAGTAATACAGATAACAAATCAAAACCGTGAGCAATACGGAGTTGTTCTGCTCCTGGTGCTATCCAGGCCATAGTTAAACGTGCTTGTTCTATTCTCGGTAATTTTAATTCCTGACGATGAATACCGTTGATGGTTGGTATTTTTTCTATCTTCACAAGGGGACAACTATCCCGTTGCGGAAATTCTGCAAATGCAGTGTCAACTAATTCTCTAGCTACATCCGCATCAATACACCCAACCATAACGACACTCATATTTTCTGGCTGGTAATGGGTGCGGTGAAAACAACGCATTGCCTCTGGAGTATGCTGCATGAGTTGTTGCTCACTACCCAATATACAGCGTCCGTAAGGATGATTTTGATAAACAGTTTGAATTAAAGATTGAAATCCCCACCAGTCTGGATTATCCTGACAAGAACGAAGCTCTTCTAATACTACATCTCTTTCACGGATAAATTCATTGTCGGGAATAGCTGCGTTGAGTAATAATTCACCTAAATAGGGTAATGTATCCGCTAAGTAAGGTGCTGCTGTGCTCAGAGAATAATGTGCATAATCGTAACTTGTGGCAGCATTACTCACACCTCCCAGCTTTTCAATGTTATAATCAAAATCCCCTGGACGGAGGTTATTTGTGCCTTTAAAAATCATGTGTTCTAGGAAATGAGCCATTCCTAACCATTCTTCCGGCTCAAAGATTGCTCCAGCTCGCACCCAGACATCTGTTACAACTACAGGGGTAGTAGAAATATATTGATGAATGAGTGTTAAACCGTTATCTAGGCGAAAAATTGATGCTGGAAACACTGTGTTAGCTGGGTATGATAGCAATTTTTTCTAACTTTCAGCGAATATTAACTCAATCGGTAATTTTACCTCAAAAACTGGACACACCGCTAAGATTATTTAAATTTTCTATTATATAGGGTTAACAAGCGGCTACAATAATGTGCCAAATCTGTTTAACTCAGAATGATAGTTAAGAGTTTTGATCATTTCCTCACAGAAGAGGATTAAAAACTGTTTCTCTTTGATTTCCCTGTTCCCAGAAAAGATTAAAGCTCCCCAGTTGTTTGAGCTTGGGAGCTAAAATTTTGAGTTCACCACAACGCCGTTTTACCTAAGTTTATGACCTGGTTAAACCAGGGGGGAACCGGTGCTTCTTTGTTTAAAGTTTCCGAGTACAAGCTCGGTCTACTGCCACAAAAGCTAAATAGCTCCCTTTTTCTTAAAGACATAGATCAAAAAACTTGTTGGCAGTCACCAACGTCGTAGTGCAACTCATTCATTATAGCCTGGAAAAAGTGATTGTGTGTGAATTGAGGAAAATTTTAGAAATTTTTTTCAGGGATACCAAATTGATTCTATTTTGTGTACAATATCTATCGCTGCTTGGCGGTTTGATTGTTCTAACAGGACAGTAATATGTCCTAGTTTACGACCAGGACGGGCTGCTGTTTTCCCGTACCAATGTACTTGAGCTTGGGGAATGGCTGCTAGTTGTTGGCGTTGATTTTGATAATCACTTTGAGAATTTTCATACCCCAGGAGGTTGACCATAACTGCACTAGGACAATGTAAACTGGTAGGGGTGAGAGGGAAACCGCAAACGGCTCTCAGGTGTTGTTCAAACTGAGAAGTCACACAAGCGTCAAGGGAAAAATGTCCTGAGTTATGGGTGCGGGGGGCAATTTCATTTACTAAAACTTGACCTTCAGCTGTTAGAAACAATTCAATTCCCAACACTCCCACAAATTGCAGACTATTTAATATTGTATGTGCGATCGCCTCTATTTGTTCGGCTTGGGAGGTAGAAATTTCCGCAGGTGCAATTACCCATCTACACACCTGTTCCTGTTGTTTGGTTTCTACTACTGGATAGGTGACAATTTCCCCATTGACGGAACGTGCTGCTATTATTGCTAGTTCTTTGGTAAAGGGGACAAACTCTTCTGCTAAAAATAATGAGTCACTATCTTTAACTTGCTGCTGTAAGTCCGCTAAACTCTCAATGATAAATGTTCCCTGTCCATCATAACCATGTCGTCGCGCTTTCACCACCACAGGCAAACCCAAGGATTCTATTTTAGCGTCCAGATTTTCTCCTGACAAGGCGAAAAATTTTGGTACAGGTAAACCCAAATCTTGTAAATAACAGCGTTGATGATATTTATCTAACAGGGGTGATAAGGCTGCTAACTGGGGACGAAAACACACACCTTTATTAGCCAGGTGAGATAAAGCTTCTATATCTACAAATTCATTTTCAAAGGTTATAACATCACTTTTTGCTGCTAAAATCTCTGTAGCGGTAGCATCATCTACTGCTGCGAATACTGTTTCTTGAGCAATAGCTACAGCAGGATCATCTTCGCTAGGAGTTTGGATAATTAGTTCTACTCCTAACTTTTGTGCTGCATCTGTCATCATCCAGGCCAATTGCCCACCACCAATTATACCAACACGCTTCATTTACACCCAAGGGAATCACGAGTTTTAACACCAGTGTGGGAATTTACACCACTGGCTTTTTTGCATAGCTCTTTGATTTGTGCTCCATCTAAAATTGCATCTGTAAAGTCTGCACCTTCGATATTCACATCTGTAAAAACAGAACGGAGCAATAGAGCTTCTACTAACACAGCATCACTTAAGTCTGCTCCTGTTAATTTTACCTGATCAACCATCGCGTTGGTTAAGTCGGCTTCATGTAAATTTGCCTTTGTCATCACCGAAGCACTCAAAACTGCTCCCCGTAAGTCTGCACCTGTAAAGTTGACCATTTCTAAGTTAGCGTTAGAAAATTCTGCGGCTTGTAAGCTTTGGCCAGAAAAATCACGTCTGTTTAATTCTGCGTTGCTAAATGATAAGGGATGAGTCCAGTCTGCGAATGCGGGAGGTGTAATAAACCAAATTATTAAGGCTGAAAGTAGTGCTAGGAGGTAGGGGGCAGGGGGC
>DATGXB010000148.1:0-86506 GCA_035299225.1 Nostocaceae cyanobacterium
CCCATCAAAATTAAAAAGCATGGTCGAAAAGAAAAAAGCGTTTTTCGTTATGGGTTAGATCATCTTCGTTCTATTGTTACTGATTTAGACTTGAATCATAGTGAATTTCTTCTCTCTCTACAATTTTTGTCCTGTACTTAGTATCTAAAGTTATATCTGGTAGTTTTAAATAATACATGAGAAAGAATAAACCTGAAAATGCTTGTGAATCAAGAATTTTTCACTAATGGTTTCAGATTTATATATATTGTCTCTTTTTTCTCTGTTGTATTTTTCTTAAACAATTAATAAGTTAACTTAGAAGGTAAGGATTTCGTAAAAAATCAGTATTAATTTTTAATTAAACTGTTTTTTATCAGCAAAAATTATATAGAATTATTGTTTAATTTTTGAAATATACTTGGATCGAAGTTTCTCAACATAGTTCGCTGTTATTGAGAATTTTACCTATAAATGTTCATCCTACAAACACCTGAAATTTTCACGCATAATTAAGGATTCTGATAGTAATTATAATATAGCAAAAATAAATTATTCATTAATACTTTTTCCTCTGTTTATCTTTCGATTTTTCCTACCTATATTAGATAACTTACAAATCAAATATGACTGCTATAGTACCCAAAATAACTGTTTTTATTAATTGGTTGTGATATTTCTTGATTAACTGCTTCATTGCAAGTGAAACCAGAACTATGAATGTTAATTCTGAAAATGTTAGCTCAAGACGTAAACCTAAAATTTTCAATAATCCCGAACGTTTTATTGAAGGATGGTATTGGGTAATACCTTCTAAAAGTTTACGAGTTGGTGAAGTAAAACCTGTGACAATTTTAGGAAGGGATTTAGTAGTTTATCGTGGAAAGGACAAACGAGCAGTAATTTTAGATGCTTTCTGTCCTCACATGGGTGCTCATCTTGCTGAAGGAAGAGTTGAAGGGAATGACCTGCGCTGCTTTTTTCATCATTGGAAATTTGATGGACAAGGGATTTGTGTTGATATTCCTTGTTTGGATAAACCAATTCCTATTAAAGCAAAATCCTGGCCTACTGTGGAAAAGTACAATCTAATTTGGATTTGGACTGGAGAAAGTCCTCAACATCCTTTACCTTTTCTTCCTGAGTGGGAATATCAGGAATTTGATGTAGTTTTATTTGCTAAATGCCATGTTAATTGTCACCCTAATGTGATGGCTCTTAACCCAATTGATACTCAACATTTTAATACAGTTCATAAACTGCCAGCAAAAATAAATTTTGAAAAGCAAGAACTAAATCATAATGCAATTATTTTCAATAATCTTTATGATCTTGGTAAGGTTGTTCCTTGGTTAAAACTGTTGAGTCGGTTGTACAAAAGTTCTTTTATTCATACTATTTGTTATTGGTATGGTACTAATACAATAGTAACTATTGGCCCGGATTTTCTCCAAGTCCATATTTTGTTAGCTATGCGATTAACAGAAGGTGGAGGAACTGAATGTCAAAATTTGCTATTGATAAAGAAACGTAAAGGAATTTTTGGTAGGTTATTTAATCAATTAGTGATGTTTTTAATGCGGATAATTGGTCATTATTTTATTAAGGGCGATCGCAAAATTTTGGAAACTATCCAGTTTGATTTAAAAACTCCTCTCAAGGCAGATCAGGCTATTACACAGTTTATCCATCATTTAGAAAAGCAAAAACCCCTGATGTGGAAAACTTGGAATTTAGTGCGATCGCCTGTGCGAGAATCACAACAGAGAGAAAATCTGGCTAACTGGCGAGATGAGTTGGTTAATGATTGATTTTTACTCACCTACACAATAAAAATGAAGTGGCCACGCCACTTCATCAATTCCCAGGTAGAACCTAATAATGAGTATAACCACTAGGGAAAATTAAAATAGTATAAAGTATCACCAATTAATTGAATATTTATGTTTTCTAGTGCAAGAAGGCAGGAGGCAGGAGGCAGGAGGCAGGAGGTAAGAAGGTTGATTAAATAGTAATTTTCAGGTTTTTCAACTGGATGATTATTTCCGCCATGCTGCACTAGAGGTTTTGACACCGCCTGCTAATTCTGAGTAGGGTTGAGGATAACAATTATTTTTGCTACTTTGGGGTTTAAAGGTTGCCAGTTGGGGTTAGACGAACTAAATACGCTGTCTCCTGATACTGCTCGATATTGCCGAGGATACTTTTTATACGTATTATCAGTAGGATTTACCCGTAAAATCAGTTTGTCTCGATAGCGGGAAAGACGGCTAGATTCTAATAAGATTGTGCCACTGTAATCCCAGGCTAAACCATAAAGTTTAAAGTTGCCTAATTTTTGGCGTAAGATGTTCCAAGAAGTTCCTAAACCAAGACCTTCAGGGGTTTTCCAGGCTGTACCTAAAATTTCTACTTCTGCGGGTTTGGTGCGAGTGGAGTCGGTCCAGATGATGGCAAGCGATCGCTCTTTCCCTAATTTTACTTCTGTGGTGAAATTAGTACCTATGCCTTCTGCTCCGGGAGTGGTTTTATCTACTAACCGGGAAGCACCATATAACTTGACTAAATCTTGCTTGCTAGTAGTCCGGGTAATTGCACCTACTCTCACCCCTGGCACAATTAAATTATCATTAGCTGCCCTGGACTGAGCAACGGTTACAGATGAATTAATTTTAGGTGAGATAGCTAAAACTGGGTTAGCTGCAACTAATAAAGTTAACACACCTGTAAAAACACTGATAATACTAGGTTTCATATATTTTCCTGTCATTTATCGAATGATATTTGTAGACATTTCATCGAAAATTTAAGTTTCTGGTGTTATAAGCTCAGTGATTAAGATTATAATTATGAGTTAAGCGAAAAGCTTGGGATAGGGCTAATTAAAAACTACTCAGAAATGTTCTCGGATTAATCATATTTTTCGATGTTTATGATTATGAGAAGTTGATTCAAAACACGTAGCTAGGCGGAACTAAGCCCCAAGCTAGACCAAAAAGCTAGGAACTTTCATATTATTTCCACTTCTAAGTTATTTATCAGTGGTCTGCATCTCTTGACCGAAGACAAATATTTAGCTAGTCTTAGCATTCAGACAGGTTTTGACAGAAAAATTATGAACAGAAAATTAATACTTGGGTTACTTTCCACGTCCGCTATTTTTACATCTTTACTTTCCACACTGGCGATCGTCAACCCTGCTCAAGCGACTGAAAGAATAGTTCACACTGGCAAGGGTCGCAGTTGTATTACCCATCCCCACGGTAGCACTAGCTTTGTTTGTATCCGCAACCCCATAGCAGCCAACACTGAACCCAGAACGGAAATTGCTACTGTTGAAACCACTGATGAAAAAATAGCTATGTTGGACTTTACCATAGAAGAAAGTGATGCAGCTATTGATTTATTTGGTTGTGACTGTGCTTATTGTGTAAATATTCTCCGTCAGTTACGCGGTACAGGGAATTTAGTTTATTAAGCACTGGGGGGAGTTTGCCGCAGCCACTCCCCCAAAATCGGAAACATATTTTAGGTAATATTGAAGTATATACTTTAACCATATAGTCTTTTGTTATCTGAATTTCACCCCTGTTCCTTCTTTCCTGTTCCCTGCTGTAATTGCTTGAGATAATTTACTGCTTTTTGATACATACCTGTATTTCCTTGCTGTTTATATAAACTAGCTGCTTGATCAAAATCTTTAATTGCCGCTTGCTTGTCGTTTAACTTATCGTAGCAATAACCACGATAGTAATATGCAGCAGAATAGTTTGGTGAATAGGTAACAACTTGATTAAAGTCTTCAATAGCTGGTAAATACTTTTGTAAATAGGTCTTAGCAACTCCCCGGTTGTAGTAAGCATCAGTATATTGAGGATTAAGGTTAATTGCTTGTTCAAAATCTAAAAGCGCTGCTCCATAAGCTTTCTCTTGTAGCTTTCTTGCCCCCTGTTTGTTTAACTTCTCAGCCCGTGGATTCCAGACATACTTTTGACAAGTTTTACAGGCAGCTTCCGCCTCACTACCAGCTGGAGGATTCTTAAAAACAGAATGATAGCGTAACCTGTCACAGCAAACTTGCAGCCAACTCTGGCACTGACCAAACCACCACCGCACTTTGCGATCATCACTGCCACTGACAATCATCTGCCCATTTGGGCTAAAGGCTACTGAATTGACACGACCCTCATGACCCAAAAAGGAAGTAATTGGGTTGCCCTGTAAATCCCACAGTCGCACTGTTTTGTCAGAACTGCCACTGACAATCATCTGCCCATCCGGGCTAAAGGCTACGGAGTTGACTTGTAACTCGTGACCAGAGCAGGAAGCAATGGGATTGCCCTGTAAATCCCACAATCGCACTGTTTTGTCATCACTGCCAGTGACAATCATCTGTCCATTTGGGCTAAAGGCTACTGAATTAACACCTGACTCATGACCAGTGAAGGAAGCAATGGAGTTGCCCTGTAAATCCCACAATCGCACTTTGTGATCATAACTGCCACTGACAATCATCTGCCCATCTGGGCTAAAGGCTACTGAATTGACCTGTAACTCACGACCAGAGAAGGAAGCAATGGAGTTGCCGTGTAAATCCCACAATCGCACTGTGCTGTCAGCACTGCCACTGACAATCATCTGCCCATCTGGGCTAAAGGCTACAGAACTGACACTAGCCTTATGGCCAGTGAAGGAAGTAATGGGATTGCCCTGTAAATCCCACAAACGCACTGTGTTATCCCAACTGCCACTGACAATCATCTGCCCATCTGGGCTAAAGGCTACGGAACTGACACTATTCTTATGGCCAGAGCAGAAAGCAATAGTATTGCCGTGTAAATCCCACAAACGCACTTTGTGATCATGACTGCCAGTGACAATCATCTGTCCATCTGGGCTAAAGGCTACGGAGTTGACATTACCCTCATGGCCAGTGAAGGAAGCAATAGGATTGCCCTGTAAATCCCACAATTGTACTGTTGTGTCAGAACTACCACTGACAATCATCCGTCCATCCGGGCTAAAGGCCACGGAATTAACACCTTGCTTATGGCCAGCGTAGGAAGCAATGGAGTAGCCCATTAAATCCCACAATCGCACCGTGTTGTCATCACTGCCACTGACAATCATCTGTCCATCGGGGCTAAAAGCTACGGAATTAACACCTGACTCATGGCCAGTGAAGGAAGCAATGGGATTGCCCTGTAAATCCCACAATCGCACTGTGCTGTCGGCACTACCAGTGACAATCATCTGCCCATCTGGGCTAAAGGCTACGGATTTGATTTGTAACTCATGACCAGAGAAAGAAGCAATAGGGTTGCCCTGTAAATCCCACAAACGCACTGTGTTGTCCCAACTGCCACTGACAATCATCTGTCCATCCGGGCTAAAGCCTACGGAATTAACACTATTCTCATGGCCAAAGAAGGAAGCAATGGGGTTGCCCTGTAAATCCCACAGCCTGAGAGTACGGTCATCAATGCCAGTGACAATCATTTGCCCATCTGGGCTAAAGGCTACTGATTCGACACTACCCTCATGGCCAGCCAAGAGAGTGGAAATTCTAACCGTTTCCATTGCTTTATTCAGGCTATTCTGAACAGGAGCTAGGATTTCTTCCGACATTTTATCTAGGTTCTCACCCATTGCTTGCATTGCTAGAACTAGACCATCCAACGGTCGGACAGGTAATAGATTTTGTACTCTGGTGGCTTTTTCTTGCAACCTAGATTTAGTCAGCGCTAGGTCTAATTTCTGAATTTGTTCTTCTTTTTCTCTCAGCGCTTGTTCACTCCATTCAATACTTGCTTGAATAAATTCATTTACTTCTGTCCCTAAATTGCTAAAGGCTGGCTCTTTTTGCAGTTCTCGCACTCGTGCTAATTTAGAACCTGTCCACAATTCATCATGGGCTTTTTCCTGGTCGTTCTTGCGTCGTAATTCTTGCCATTGATTGGCATCAGCAATTAAGCGACTTCTGAGGAGAATAATGTCTTGTTGTTCTCTAATTAAATCCTGCAAAACTGGCCAAGACCTTAGTAATTGTTCATGGGCTACCTCAACTTTGGTTTGTTCACTGCCACTGACAAGTAACCGATTATTAATGAGCTTTTCTAATGTACTGGCTGTAATATCATCTAAAAATTGAGATTTATCTGCTCTTCTACTGACTGGTTTACCGTCAGCAATATCAATTAATGTAATAAATATCTGCTTGGCTGCTTTTCTTTCTAGTTCGGTTAATTCTTGATTATATATTTTATCTGCTTGTTTTTGTAATGCACCAGTTACGCCACCAAGGGTTTCATAAGTTTTAATATTCAGTTCTCGGTCTTCAATATTGTCATTTTTCCATAGTAAATCTAGGGTGTATTGGAGTAGAGGTAAAGAACCAGCTTGTTGTTTAAAATCGGTAATAATTTGGTCAATTAATCCTGATTCAAATACTACGCCATTTCTTGCTGCTGGTTCGGCAATAGCCAGCCGGAGGTCGTTGTCACTCATATCAGTGAGCAGATGACTATATTGATCATGGATATTTCCTAATTCGGGATAGGGGCTTAATCTATCCAAAAAATCAGCCCGCATGGTTAAAACTATTTGCACAGAACTATCTTGAGTTTGTTCTTGTTGTTGGATGAGTTGCACAAGTGCTGCTACAAATTTGTCACGTTCTGTTTGGGGAGTTCTGGTAAATAGTTCTTCAAATTGGTCAATAAATATTAGCCATTGGGTATCGTCTTTGAGGGATGACACAACTTTAATTAATGTATCTTGCTCAACTGTTCGGGCAATTTCCGCTTTTGCTTGATTATATTGATTTGCTAGACAATTATAGAGGGATTCAAAGGGATTTTTATCTGGTTCAAAGGTTAAGTTTTTAAATGATAAAATACTATTATCTTTAAGTACGGGAATTAATCCGGCTCGAATTAAGGATGATTTGCCACTGCCGGATGCGCCTAAAAGTAAAAGGACGTTTTTTTGTGATAAATGCAAGGTTAATTTATCAATCCAGGCATCACGACCAAAAAATTTATCTTTTTCGTCAATGGTAAATTTTTGTAGTCCCAGATATGGAGAGCCTTTAATTAGTTTCCGGCGACGGATGTCAATTTCCGATTCTTTATTGATAATGTATTGATTGATAGTTCCATCATTTTTACCGATAAGAGTTTTTACCTCACCATCAACTTGAATGTTGTGTTCAGTTTTATTATCAGCCATTTTTCTATTAGTCCTAATTATTATGAATAGAATATTCCTCTGTGATTTTTGGAAAAGACTGCGGTGGGCATTGACTACAGTTTTCGGCTTCTGTTCAGTGTCTTATACCACTTTTTTTAATAATGATACAAATACTCTCAAGAGGACATGGCACTGCCATGTCCCTACAGTCAATCTATAAGTATCATCGTTTTTGGGAAATGGTATTACCCAAAAATGTACACCCTACACATACCTAATTATGATGAATAGATATGTTTGATTTATAAAAAATTTTAGGTGAAATTAATACAAAGTAACCCAAATGCCACAGATTTGTTAGGTTACATTCACTGTTAATTAATAAATGTTTATAGTGCCATCATTTTTTTGCACAACATTTTTTGCATCCCCTGCAATATTCAGATTGAAATTACCTGCTGCGGCTTCTTGGGGTTTTAATTGCTTTAATAATTCCTGAGCTTTTTCAATAATTTCTGCATCTTTATCTACACCAACTTCTACTAATTCATCTTTAAGCAATTCTTTGGTGGCTTCTGGCTTTTGTTCGTGCTTGTTGAGAATATAATCTGCATCTGCTTTTGATTTGCCTGCGCTTTCAAATTTGCTCTGAATTAACCCTTTTAAACCTTTATAGGCATCACCAGCAACATCACCAGCAGTTTTGGCAGCACCAGCAACCAGCGCCGCAATAATCATAGAAACGGGGTCCATTGTCTCAAATCCTTATTATTTGGTCTGAATTTGCGGAATATACGCAACAAGATACTACGCTTTTTTTAATTCCGCCAATGGATATTGATTAAATGTAATATTTTGTTTTAGTAATGAGGTAAATGTATCAGAAGGACATGGCACTGCCATGTCCCTAGAATTGCTGAATTCAAGTATGATTTTAACTTGCTATTCAACAGCACGGTTGCTTTATTACTCAACTACTTCATTGACAGGAAATCTATCAATTAACTGCATTGCTCTTTGAGCGTTACGGCGGAGTGTTGATGATAAGTTGGGGACATGGGGAATTTGAGATAATAAATCTAAGGTGCGGCGTAAAATTCGCACTACATCCCCTTCATCTAAAGTTGTGTTGGCACATAATTCCGCCCATTCTTTACCTAAAGCCCATTGTTCTACTAAGGCGATTAAGAAAGTGTAGCGATTTTCTAAGCCTACGGGTAAATTTACACCATAGCGATGTTGTACTTTGAAGACGGAACGACGAATTTTTTGTAAACTTAACCAAGCTTGATCTACTTCTGGAGATAAGGGAAAGTTAACTTTAGTATCTGGTCGTGGGGCTTCTGTTACTAACGCAGCAACGACGGCGGCTAAATGGTGCGGATCTAAATTATCTAGTTCTTCACTGGCTAAAACTAAACCTAGCCATAACTCATTTTCTCCGCGAAGGGCTGCGGCTATTTGTCCTAGTTCGGTGGGGACTAATTCATTTAAACATTCAAATTGTTGTAAAATTTCGATTAAATACAGAAATTCTTCCCAATGTCTTTGAGATTGTTCCTGTACTTGTTCTTCTAGTTCGGCGATGTACTCTTGTAGTTCTAAACAACGCGATCGCCATTTAAAGATTGAGGATATATTCCCTGCTTGATAAATGGGATGTTTTTCTAGTTGTTCTTGTACTGCACTCACCCGGCTCAGTTGTTCTTGTACTTCTGGGGGTAAATGTAATAAGGTTTGCTCTGTATCAGGAATTAAACTGGCAATAGCGGCTGTTTTTTCATCACCCAAGCGGGTCTGTCCCCGTTTAAAGGGCATCTCTGCTGGGGGAAATAAATCTTCGGGAATATCAATTTTCGGTAATTCCCCATACACATCCAATACATCCGCATTGGTGGCCACATACCAGCGATTATCTTGACCTAAACAGACTAAATAACAAACTTCAGCGCCAGGAGATTTACCCACTAAAGTGACAGTTATAGGTGCAGTTACGGTGAGACTTTTCACTGTCAAACTTAACAGCGTTCCTGAAACTGCAAAATCTAACAGCATGGTTAACTGTTCTTGTCTTTCTTCCTGTGCTTGTTCCTGTAAAGTTTTTAATAATTGTCGCTCTGCTTTTAGGCGTTGACGCAATTTTTCATAAACTGCTAAATCATTTTCACTAATGGCGGCCAGTTGTTCCTGCAATCGGTTAAATTCCGCTTTAAGTTCGGCAATCTCCTCATAATCTGGTTTAAGGTGTAAATTGGCTGTATACTGACCAAAACTGCGTTCGATCAATTCCTTAGATTCTTCTAAGGTATGGGTTTGCAGTAGGTTGAGTACCATGCCATAACTGGGTGTAAACTGACTAACTAAAGGATCTGGTTCAGATGTGGCTAAATAGGCCGCTTCTCTGGCTCCTTCAAAGGGGGTTTGCACTGTCACCACATGACCCTGTAAATCCATGCCCCGCCGACCTGCCCGACCTGCCATTTGCAGAAATTCCGAAGCATTCAGCAGACGATGACCTGTGTCAGTACGTTTAGATAGGGTAGAAATAACAGTAGTACGGGCAGGCATATTAATTCCCGCCGCTAAGGTTTCGGTGGCAAATACGACTTTAATTAAACCTTGTTGGAATAATTCCTCAACTAACACCTTCCACGCGGGGAGAATGCCGGCATGATGGGCAGCAATACCCCGATACAATGGGGCTATTTGTCCAGAACGTCCCGCGTCAGGATTACGATTTAAAAAATCATCAATTTGGCGGCGGAGGATTTGGGATTCTTCCGCATCCACTAACCATAAATCTCCGACTTCTGCCACGGCGCGATCGCATCCCCGACGGCTGAAGATAAAGAAAATGGCTGGTAACATATCCCGTTCTTGCAGTTGAGTAATGGAATCAAGAATACTGGGAGCTTCTGGCCTGCCGTTTTTACCTTTTTCGCCTTTTTTGTTGCGTTTAACCAGTCGGGGGCTAATTTTGGTTTTGCTTTCGTTTAATAGGGGGAATAGCCCTTTAGGTGTACAAAAATGAAATTCCAAGGGCACGGGACGGAAGTTAGAGAAAATTAGGTCTGTGGGACCATGCACATCATTTAACCAGTCCGTGAGTTGGTCGCTGTTGGCTACTGTAGCCGAGAGAGCCACTAACTGAACTTCACGGGGACAATAAATAATAGATTCTTCCCAAACTGTCCCCCGTTGACGGTCATTCATATAGTGGCACTCATCCAGCACCACCGCTTCCACATCTACCAGAGAGATGCCAATTTGTCCGATAGGTGTGCCATAGAGCATATTGCGGAAAATTTCCGTAGTCATGACCAAAATCGGGGCTTCTCTGTTAATTGAGGCATCGCCTGTTAACAGTCCGACTTGTTCAAACCCGAATTTTTCCCGAAAATCACGCAGCTTTTGATTAGAAAGTGCTTTCAGGGGGGTGGTATAAAAGACACGCTTCCCTCGTGACAGGGCACGATAGATGGCGTATTCTCCGATTAACGTTTTGCCTGAACCAGTGGGCGCGCAGACCACCACGGAACGGCCAGCATTGAGGGAGGCGATCGCTTCTTTTTGGAACTGATCCAACTCAAAGGGAAATATCGATCGCAAATCAAGCTCTGGAGATGGGGCGGAATAGTTCACTCAATCATCATTTACAACCAGACTGTTTTCTATCTTAGCGTTTGTTGCCAATTAATTGTTAGGGGAAGGGGTTCATTTCCCCAACTCCTGGGAACGATGGGCAGCCGCTTTAACAGCTTCAATCAAGGCAGAGCGAAAACCCGCTTTTTCTAACTGACTAATACCTGCAATAGTCGTTCCCCCTGGACTGGTAACACGATCCTTTAATTCTGCGGGATGGATTTTACTTTCTTTTAATAATGTGGCTGTGCCTAATACGGTTTGTAAAGCTAATTGTTTGGCGATCGCTCTGGGTAAACCTGCGGCTACTCCCCCATCGGCCAAAGCTTCCACCATTAAAGCCACATAAGCCGGGCCACTGCCAGATAATCCCGTAACAGCATCCATTAAATTTTCACTCACCTCTACCACTTCCCCCACAGCTGCAAAAATCTGTTGGGCAATTTGCAGGTGAATGTTATGAGTATAAGCCCCTAAACAGATGGCTGTCATGCCTGCCCCTACCGTTGCCGGGGTATTAGGCATAGCCCGAATCACGGGTAAATCAGGAAAAGCCATTTCTAACAGTGATAAAGACACACCCGCCAAGATAGAAATAATTAACGGTGAATGCCCTGTTGTTAGGCTGTCAGACATTTCTTGAGCGATCGCACTAAAAATTTGGGGCTTAACTGCTAACATCACTACTTCTTGTGCTTCCCCTAACACACAACTATTATCATCAGTCACCACGACCTGATATTGTTGCTGTAAAAAATTTCGTCGAGCCAGTTGGGGTTCACTCACCAACACTTCTGACCCTTGATAAACCCCAGACGCAATAAGGCGGGATAATAGCGCTTCTCCCATTACCCCACCACCAATTAAGCCAAATTTAATACTCATTTTAGTTAGTCATTAGTCTAAATGTGGATTGTCAATAGTTACATAGTCATCAGCAAAAACAGAATATTTAACCGACCATAAACTACAGACTAATGACTAATTTACCTTATTGAGCCATTCGACTTGCTTCATTTCCCCAACTGGGATTAGGACTAGTAGGGCGAGCAGGACGAACTGGAGGTTGTGGTACTTCATGTAATAAACCGCCTTGAGTGCTAACTTGTACACAGCTGGGCGTAAACAAAAAGATACTTTCGCCAATTCGTTCTTGATGTCCATCTAGAGCATAAGTACCACCAGCAACAAAATCAACAGCTCTTTGAGCCTGATCAGGATCCATAATTGTTAAGTTCAGCACCACAGATTTACGCTCACGTAAAGCTTGAATCGCTTGGGGCATTTCTTCAAAAGTCCGGGGTTCTAAAACCAAAACTTCAGAAATACCATTGATGGCTCCTGGCATACCAATCACATTACTCATAGGCTTTGATCCTGTTGTAGCTGCTACATAATCACCCATTGTAGGCACAGCTTCACGCGATCGTCGATTAGGAGCAGGCGGTTCTGGTTGTGGTGCTGGTTGAGGATGTTCTTCTTCGTAAAGATTCCGGTAACTCTCAGTTTCCTGCTCCTCGTCATAGTAATCATATTCTGCTTGTTCGTTCAAGCCTACAAAGTCTCTCAGTCTGGAAAATATATTGTTCATTTTGTACGCTCCCGGTGGAAATTACCTTAAATGATTCAGTGGTAACTTTTCTGTGATTGTCGTATCCGCGTTAGAACCTACATTGTCCAGCAATTTTATTGCTGATTGTAGCCTCCACTACAGCTTTTGTGGAAAAACAAACGCTTTTCTAAAAGCTTATACCTTAAATTGATATAACAATGAGTCAAAATTATATCTCAAAGGCTGCGTCCAAGTGAAGTTCTTGTTATCTCATTTTGTCTTAGTAATTATATTTGTCAAGATTATATCTTCTAGCACAAATTCTCTAGATAATACTGAGATTAATCTAGAGTCATGGCTAATATTTTTTGTTACATCATCTCAGTAGAGGGGAGGAGGCAGAAGCAAAGAGAGCAAGGGAGAAAGAAGAATTAATGCAATTTCCAGAGTTTTGTTTTTCTCCTTCATCACCTCTGTCCCCCTGCCCCTCTGTCCCCCTGCACCTCTGCCCCCCTGTACCTCTGCCCCCCTACTCCGCACCCTTATCCACGTTGTCCAAACAAGATGGTTCCCAATCTTACCATTGTTGTTCCTGCTTGCACCGCCAATTGATAATCTCCTGACATACCCATTGAAAGATGCTGCATTTTGATGTGTGTCCAGCGTTGCCCCTCGATATCCTTTGCTAATTCACGAGTAGAATTAAATACATCTAAAATTTCTACATCATTCAATCCCAGAGGCGGAATTGTCATCAAACCTTGAATTTGTAAATTTTTACATTGATCAAGTGCAGGTAAATCAGCTAACAACTGGGGAATAGTCCAGCCGGACTTGTGAGGATCAGGGAGAATTTTCACTTGCAAGCAAATTTGAGGACTCACTCCCAACTGTTGCGCCAAACTATCGAGACGTAAAGCCAGTTGTAAATTATCAACAGAGTGAATCCAGGCAAATTGTTCTAGTGCCTTTTTTGCCTTGTTGCTTTGTAAATGCCCAATTAAGTGCCAAGTAATATCCGGCAAATCTGATAACTCGGCTTGTTTACTGGCAGTTTCTTGGATTCGACTTTCACCGAAATCGCGTATACCTGCGGCATAAGCTTGACGGATCAACTCAGTGGGAACTTGCTTACTAACAGCAATTAGCCGCACTGAATCGGGAAGTGTAGCGCGAATCGTAGTAATGCGATCGCTAATCAAACTAATCATTGGAAGGTGCGTTGGAAAACACTCTGAAGCTGATCGTACTCCTGAGAATGTCCAGAACGACGCAAAGTTCGCAAGCGATTTTCCAGCATCATTCTCGCTTCAGTCCGTCCAATCGGTTGAAATTTAATCCCTTTAACGTCATTTGTTACCAAAAAAAATAAACGTTGGGCATAAAGTGTAGTGAACAGATCCTGGTTTTCGTCAACCATACAGATCCTATAGAGTAAACCCCAAGTTGGATGATTTATGTAAGTTTCTGAGTTGTCTAGATTCATCTAATAGCCAAGGTGGGAGTATATATATTCTTTTTTTCGCAGCTAACTACAAGCATTCAGACGATAATAAATGTATTTCGCCAAATCTTTGTAGAAAATGCGAAATTAATCAGCCGTTGCCATGACATGGCAGTTATGAAAACCTTGATCTAGTTTCTCATGAAAAGATGACATTACACACCAAGATCACTCATCAAGTAGGGTTTAGGCTGTAGGGAAAAGGGAGATGAAGAAGATGAAGAAACCATAAACCCAAAATCCTCTTACCTTCGACCCTGGAAAAACCCACACACTAAAACCAACTACTTATTATTTGTATCCGTACAAGGCAAACTGTTACCATCTTATTTAAGTTTAAATGGTAGAGAACAGTTTATTATACGAAAAAGCCAAAACAGATTTTGAGCCTTCTAGCTGTCGTAAGCTACGTAATAGAAGGCTGCTACTCTCTTATTTACACTTTCCCCAGATTATTAACACCCTTAGCAGTGCCTGACACTGAAAACCAGCATTTGGACTTCTTGTTGCACTAGCCTCTTTCCATCCTGCCATAATTCCCGCGTCATGGCGTAAATATAGCCAATTTGCTCATCCGTCCTGAAACTACTTGCTAAAATTGTGTGATTAGTAATAATATAAAAGGTTGGTAAAATTATTGCCTAAAAACCCCTAAATCTAAATCTACAGCAGGGAAAAGAGTTAAAACTCCTTTAGCATCAAGCTTTATTATTAACATTTGTCCTTCATTTACCTGCAATTTGCTGTAAAATACCAAAATGTTTTTTAGGCTTCAAGGTCTTTACTAACCGAGCTTTAGAGAATACCAAAAAATAAATTATCCAATTTCATTCGTGTATGGCAAGGCTAAAATTTAGCAAAAAAACTTTTATTGTAGGATGCGTCCCCCGACGCATCAGAACTACTGAAAAAGCAACATCTATATTTTGTGCGTTAGAGAACACACACTAAGGATATTTCTTTTATTGGAACTCTCTTAGCAAATTTTGTAAACATTCTGATAAAAAATAAAGATGTTCAATAAAATACCTCTCTCAGATTTTTAAAAGAATATTCTTCCTAGCATTAATTTATATTAGTAAATTTTACTTTTGTAAATTTGTAAAATATATTTCCATTGTAGGGACACAGCAATGCTGTGTCCTTGTGTATATTTACAGCAGATTTCAGGTAAATAAGGTACAAATTTTAGGAACAAAGCGTTATACCAAGAAATTTTCAACCCTATTCCCTATTCCCTGTTCCCTGCTGTATATTTGCAGTTCTAAATTCATCGGCTTTGAGAAATGAATTTATTCCTCAGTAATGTTTTCTTTTAAAGAAACAAAATGTTTACCACCTAATTCAATTTGTCCCGCTTCACATCCAGCTTTTAATCTACTAACCAAATACTCCACATCAGCAGCAATAAAATTAGTCCCATGATCCGGTTCTATCAAACTCACTAACTGAGGATGATGAATATTTTGATTGACCAATTTAGCAATACCTAAAAAATTAAAAACTCCTGATTCATAAGTGCCACAAGGTACAGAAGGATTATTGACACCAACACAATGTTCATTTTCTTGGAACCAATCAAAAGCAGGATAGCCATGAAAATGAACAATTGGTGCACCATCTTTGATTAATTCTGGTGTATACAAAGCAGCACCCAAACTAATAGCCAACATTACATATATATCATAGGATGGTTTGATATCTGCTACAGCTAATTGAGAACCCACTGGAACTTGTAAATATAACTTATCTCGTAACCCAATACGCAAAATATCAGATTCAAGAGTTAAATCTGTTTTATTAGCACCAGAACGGGAACTCACTAGCCATATATCAGGAATTTGCTTAAAGAGATATTCCCCATTAATCAGAACTTTTAAATAACGTCTACCTTGAGAATTTTGCCGTAATTCATTACTACTCAATCCCGCTACAGGTAATAAATCTTCCCACTCATGAGCAGTAATCTCTGGTTTTCCTACATAATAGGGTGGTTCTGCATAAGCAACAAAACCATAAGATACCCCTGACCTACCATTGACTAGTACATTCACAATATCTCTGTGAGATTTTCTTTTTAAAACTTCCGCTAACTTAAATCCGGGTGGTAATAAACCTGTTGAACTAATATCTCTACCTAATTTTACTAACTTAGCAGCATAGTAAGACAAATTAGGGTTATATTCTCCTAACTCAAATCTACTAATTAATAGTGGTGCAATTGGTACAAAGATTTTAGGAATTAAAGATTTTAAAACAAAATTATCTGCTTCTTTTTGGGTAAAGATAGAATCAGATAAATTCATATTCAGAATAGAAATTCTTTCACGAGATACACCAATCACAATCTCCGAAAAAGTTTTAATTAATTTATTAACACCAATACCAATTTTTTCTGTATAAGGTGTATGAGGATTAACAAATTTATGGTCAATCCCAGTTAAGGTAATCACCTGTGTATTTGTCGGATCTTCAACATATTTAGCGGCATGATCCTCAGCCCAAGTGCTTAACTTGGCAATTTGTACAACATTTAATTTTCGGTTCTTCATCAGCCAGGGATAGGATAATTTATATAAAAATTCCGCTATAAATATGCCTATATTTCTCAACCAAGAATTATGTCTCTCTACATCTATTACTGCATCAATTTCTGCTCTGACACCTCTCATTTTTAAACTGTAATTTCGATTGATAATAGGAATTTTGATATCATATTTAAATTCCGTGAGTGCTTCTGTCCAAGGAATAAGTTTTACTCCATAATTTTTTAATTTAATTGCTAATTCCTGACGAAACTTAGCCACAGTTTGATTATCATAAGTATTTGGTAAAGGTCTGAATGTAACACGGAGATTTTCAGCCATGAATTTTGGATCAATTATGGGAGTTTGATATCCCATTACCGAATTATTACCAGAACCACTTATCAAGCGTCCAATAGTTTGTAAACTCACCCCTTGAATGAAAGTTTCATTTGTACATTTAGTATTAATATTCATTTCCTGTAATAAAGCTAATATATCTGCTTTATAGGTAGTTATTTTAGCTTGTATTTCTGGTGTAATCACTCCTTTAGGAGAACGAATATTTAGTTTGTTATCATCTACCCAAAATTGCACACCTTGTTGAGTTAGTTTTACTAATATTTCTGATGCGTTCATATTTATATACACTCCCAATCTTTTTAGAATTGTTAATTATTAAGTAAGACACTCTGTATTTTTGATGTTAATCTCTATCACAGAGTGTCAGGTTATCAAGGAGAAATCTTAGTTACAGAATCTATTATTCTGTTTAAATCTGCAAAATTTCCGCGTGATTATTTTCTAGGTCTTCAGCTAATCTTTGAGCGAGTTCTGCAATTGTGGGATAGTACCACAATTGAATCAGAGATAACTTAAATCCTAGAAATTTCTCGGCTTTACTAGCAATAATCATCGCTTGTGATGAATCTAAACCATAACTATCTAAAGGTGTATGGATATCTATTTCTTCTGGCTCAACTCCTAACAAGTAGGAAATATTAGAAACTAGCCAAGCCTGAATTTCGGCGTTAGTATAAGCTTGTTTTACTGGGGAATTGGAAATGTATTTACTCATTTTCAGATTTTAGATTTTGGATTTTGGATTTTGGATTATAAATATACGTAAGGTGGGTATTTTTGATCATAATTTGTTTTTATTCAGGGGTTGACCTAGAAATACTCACCCTACATAAATTTTTCACCGACAATTTAAGAGTTGTATACTTGTAAAAAGCATAGTTCAAATTAGTACAAAATCTACAGAACTAGATGAAACATTAGAGATACAGTCGAGGAAATTATTAACTAATAATTCCATTGTCTTTTGACTGATTGAAGGATGCGAAAAGACAAAATTTAATAACATTTTTTCTTGAAATGTTGCTGCGTGCATAATAAACATACCTGCATAAAATGAACTAGAACCAGCAAAACTAATTTCTTCTAGTTTCAAGTCTCCATAATTAGTCGGGATATTGACTTTACCAACATTAGAAAGTGACACTGTAGCGGCTACTTTTTGAGGGAAGAAAAGACAAAATTCTATTAATAGTTTGGCAATTAATACCATTTTAAAGATATCATTACTTTGAATATTTATGTCTATATTTTGTTTTACTTTTCTGGCTAAATTCCAAAATGACGTATGAGTTTTCAAAGTGTAAAAATCCAACATGGATGTAGCTAAAGCTGCTAAGTTTTCTTCACTAATATGTGGGGTTAATCGTTGACGTAAATCAACATGAGATAGACAACTAATTTTGACACTTTTTTGATTATGGTTCATTATTTCTCTGGCTATTGTGAACATTCCTGCAACACATAAGGCACTATGTACAGTAGTCTTTTCCTGTCGGCATTTCTGAATAAAATTTTGCATTATTTCTGGATTAATTTGTTTATGGATAATATAACAATCACGCTGAGGAATGGCTGCATATCTTTCAAAACCTAATGTTTTTGGAGGATTAATTAATTCCTGAAGTGCTAATTTTAATAAAAAAATTAAATTAATGATTTTTCCTCTAAATGCTTTTGTCCAGTTGGGTAATAATTCTTCAACAGGTGGTAAAGTTGTTAAAGGAGGATCTGGTGGAATCATTTCACCAGACATAATTTTTTGGCAGTGATTCAAGATTTCTGAATGTAATTTAATACTTGATAAACCATCTGCGATCGCATGATGTAACGTGGTAATTAAATAATTAATATTTTCCTCATTCAGAATATGTACTAACACCACACGCATTAAGATTTTATCACTTTCAATTGCTTGATTCATTTCTAGATTTACGACATCTTGCCATTCTTCAACAGTGGATTTTTCAACAACTTGTACACTAATTTGATAGGTTGTATTTTGGAAATAAAAACCATTTTTATCATGAACAATACAATAATTAAGTTGTGGGTGATGATATCGCAGAATATCTAAAGATTTTTGCAGGGTTTGTTCTTGAAGATTTCCTGTGATGCGGCTAATAGTAATAATATTCCAAGTTTTAGCACGGCTATTTAGAAGTTCCATAGTTTGTTCCAGCCGTCCTAGCTTTCTACTTTTTTTCATGTTAACTAATATTTTTGAGATAAATTTGCCAAGCGGGAAGCTGTTATCCAATATTGGATTTTAGATTTTGGATGAGAAAACCTAGCTGATGGCTGAATGTTTAGTTATGAACTTGGATAAATAGCTGATTTGACTTGCTTAATACTTAAGCTATAGGAATCCTAAATGATTCGTGAAAAATTTTAGGTATATGTAGGTATGTGTAGGGTGGGCATTTTTGGTTAAATTCTTAATAATAGCGAATTATACTGATAAATGCCCACTTACGTATATTTCAAAAATCAACCAGGAATCCTATAGAGAAGAACTAATGGGAATATATTGACTATATACATCTGGAATTTGTAATCCTTGAATTTTTAAATTTTGAATCCGATAAAGAAAGGCTGTTCCTGTCATAATATGATTGGCTATATCTACAACTCTTCTATTTTTTGGTTCGGCTAAATAAGAATTTCTAACCCAATCATTAAAGCTGCCCATTGCGGGACCGCACCAAATTTGATAATCAATTTCTCTACCAGCTTCACCACTATTTGACCAGCGTGAAGATAATCCCAAGTACCAGCGAAAAATTAAGGACATTTTCAGCTTAGGGTTACTCATCGCTCTAGTTAACTTTTCTGGATTACGTTGTGATAGATAATTTACTGTTTCTTCCCAAACTGTTTGTAGATTCTTTCTAAAGATTTGTTTTTCGATTTTCTCTCTTTCTTCTAGGGGGATTTCTTCAATAGAATTATAGTTTTTGTATAATTCAAATAACTTTTGAGCGCGGAGGGGGAATAAAGTTCCTCTTTTGAGAACTTGTAATTTTACTCCCATTTCAAACATATCGGCGGCGGGTGCCATAATCATATCAGCCATTTCTGCTTGAGCTAATAAATTTTTTGTATGTTCAGAAGTTCCAGCTTCAATACAAGATTGATTAATAGAACCAGTCACAATATAAGCCGCACCCATCATAAAAGCTGCTAATGCTGATTGAGGTGTGGAAATTCCACCGGCTACACCAATTCTCACAGGGTTTTCATAGTTATATTTGTGTTGAATTTGGTCGCGTAATTCGAGAATAGAAGGTAATAAACAAACTAAGGGACGGTTATCTGTATGACCACCAGAATCAGCTTCTACGGTGATATCATCAGCCATAGGAATCTTCTCTGCAAGGTTGGCTTGTAATTCACTAATTAAGCCTTGTTGAAGTAATTGTTTAATAATTTTTGGGGGAGGAGGTTGTAAAAATTTTGTAGCAACTTCTCGGCGAGAAATTTTAGCAATGACTTTATTTTTGATTTCGATTTGGTTGGCTGAATTTAAACCTAGTCCTGCGATGCGATAATAAACTATATTATCAGTTAAATCTAAAAATGCAGAAGCTTCAACGATTCTGACTTGATATTTTAGATATAAATCTACAAAACGGCGTTCAATCGCTGGTTCACTAGGATTATGAAGTAAGTTAAAAGCGTAAGGTTTTTGAGATAAGGCTGCTTGAATTTGATTAATTGCTGATTCTACACGCGTAGGAGATAAACCACCAGCACCAAAGGAACTTAAAATATTTTCTTTCCCTAAAGCAATGACTAATTCTTCTGAGGCAATTCCTTGAGCCATCGCGCCTGTAGCATAAGCATATTTGACATTATAAGCATCGAGAAACGCTGGATCACCTAATTTTTTAATCTCTATTGGCGGGACATGAACTAGCATTTCTAATTGGGCTGTTTTGCCGTTGCTAACATAAGCGAAATTGCCTTCGTTAGTGATGCCAATTTTGTTATCTATTTTTACTATATAACAGTTTTTATTTAATTTCATCAGTTTATTTTTAATCCCCTCTGCATCAAAAGATACTGTATTAATATCTCCTTGCCAGATTTGATGATGATTAACAAATGGGTTGTAAAATTTCAATTGGTGATTATTTGTAGTGAGATTTTTTTCGTGATTTAACATTTTTTGATTCCTGAATTTGGGTTGAATGGGCGGGCAAGATACCCACCCGACAAGAGTTTGAGAAAGGAGATAAAGCGCAACTAAGGATTTAGTAGATGGAATAGAAAAACTATTTACTAGTTTGATTAATTATTTTTTGGTGAAAATCTAGTTGCTGTTGTAGTAAGATGTTGATTTTCTGTAATGATTGTTGGCGAGATTGTAATAATAAGGTGTGGGCTTTAGTTAGACGGGCGTTATTTTCATTTAGTTTTTGTTGATGATTTTTACTTAATGGAAGTAAAGGAAAATAATTAGATTTACTAATTTCCTGCTTGTTTTGATGCTGGTTGGTGATTGGATTAGTTAACTGAATTTGAGGTTGAGAATCAGAAGATGTTGGAAAATATAATGGTGATAAATCTAGTTTTACTTGATGACTGACTAATTTTGCTAATGCTCGAATGATAGAGGTATGATCATCCATTCCCCGACGATTGAGAGATACTGTAACGTGTTCTTTTTGCTGTAGTGTTTCACTAATCCATCGGGAACAGTTACCACCCACACCAACTTCAATAAATATTCTAATGTTGTCGTGATAAACTCGATTAACTAAGCGGGGGAAATCTAATTGTTGACAGAGTGTTGTAGCTATTTTATGGGCGATGGTTTGATTTTCAATTTTTAAAGGTGCGTATTCAAATGCAGAATAAAATGGTATTGTTGGTATATTTTGAATTGGTAAATCATTAACTTTGACCAGTTCAGGGTATTCTGATTGCATTGGTTTACAATGAATCACATGATTAATAGACGTGGGGAAAGCAACACAGTTTAAATTATCAATTAGTTTTTGACAGGCTTGAGTTTCCCCGGCAATTACTACTTCTTCGGGTGTATTAATTAAAGGTATATAAACCCGTTGTTCTTTGGTGATGATTTCTCTCAGTTGGGAGGCGGGAAATTTAAGAATATAATTACTCCAAAATTCTGGACTTTGCTGATCTGTAATTGTTGGTAATCCCCAATATTCACGGACTGCATTTTTTGGCCCTGATAGTCTGGTTTTAAAAAGTGGGGAAGAGTTTAAATAATTACTACTTTCTTGAAAACTATTCCATACACCTTGCGCTAACATCATGCTAGTTTCACCAAGGCTATAACCAAATACAGCTTGAGGTTGAATTTGAAAATGATTTTGCAAAATTGCGGTGAAGAATCCAGCAAAACCAATTTCTGATTCCAGCATACTCACCGGATCATCTATTAATTTTTGTTCTAGAGTTTCTAGTTGTCTTTTGGATAATTTCTTAAAACTGCGGGGATAGAGTAGTTTTTCAATGTTAGCCACTCGGTTGTAAACGTTTTTAATTAAAGGGTCGTCGTAAATCTGCGGAAATAAACGGAAAAGGTTACGACCTAACCCAATATAAGAAGTAAATGAACCAGGATAGACAAACGCAACTTTACCTTTTTTTCCTTGGGGTTGGGGGGTGAAGTAGCTACCTATTGGTGTTAACCAATCTTTACCAGTATCAAATGCGGTTTTTACCCCCTGAATGGCGCGTTGTAGTTCACGGGTGATTTCTTGATGGTTGTGTCCTAAAATTACTAAAGTGTAAGTCGCTGGTTGACGTTGTTGATATTTTTGGAAGGTTTGACTAGCAGCTATAGCTAAAGAGGGGGAATCTGTAATTGTTTGTTGTAGGGTGGTGATTTCTGCTACCAAGGAGGAAGGATGATCAAAGGCGATCGCCAAAAGATAAAATGGTGTGCGTTGTAAGGTGTGACTAGCTATTTGTTGTGGGGGTTCGGCTTCTGATAAAATTATATGTGCATAATTCCTATTTTGTTCTAAATAACTAATAGCAGCTATCCTTTTTTTTGCACCTAACTCTACAAACCAGGGTTTTGATTCTGTAGCTACATAAAATGGATTTTCATGCCAAATTTCTGGGTTTTTTGCATCAGTCCATTGGGGAACTGCGGGAATATAACGATGATATAAACAAAGTGCAGTTTTAACTAAACTAAAAATTCCCGATGCGGTGTTAGTATCACCAATATTAGCTTTGATGCTACCTAATGCACAACTAAGGTAAGGGTTTTTAGTGGCATAAGCAGAGATTAAACCTTGTATTTCGTCTGTATCTTGTTGACTATTTCCATTGGCAAAAATTTCTAAATAACCAATTTCATTGATTTGAATATTTGCAATTTGACAAGCAGCTTCACAAGCTTGTTTTACTGCTGTAGAAGAAAAATCATGATTTTGAATGATGCTGATACTATCAATTACAGCATATATGCGCTGATGGCTTTGTTTAGCTTGATGATGGAGTTGTACAACTATTGCTGCTGCACCTTCTCCCATTACATTTTCAGTGGCATTTTTATCATAAATCAAAGTTTGTACATTTGGGTTAGTTGGGGTAATATTAGTTTTTTCTTGAGCAAAATTTACTGCTGTAATTACAACTGCATCTGTTTGATGATGATGTAATATTTGATGTGCTAAATCTAAAGCTGATAAAACTGATTTTTCTTGAGTAACTAATGATAATTCAGGATGAATATAACCGACTAACTGGGGTGAAATTTCTAATTCTGAAAGATTGATAACTGCTATTTTTGTATTTGCTGAAAAGTTAGCATTTTTACAAGCTTGATGGATAACTTTTAGGGTTAATAGTTCTGTTGTAGATAGATGTTTAATTTTTTCTGGGGTAATAGGTAATTCAATTTCTGGGTTTCCATTCTCATTAGTAATGATAGGAGTAAAACTTTGATTTCCTTCGTAAATAATTTGTTCAAATTCGTTGCTGTTTTGGCAGTTATTCAGAAAGCAGTCTATTCCAGTAATGGCTAACTTGGGAGTATAGGTTTTGATTTGTTTGGTCATTTTTCTATCTGATAAAAGGATAAAATATATCAGGAAAAGACGCAAAGAATAATCAATACTTCGCAAATATCTTGTTAAGTTTAAATTAATTCCTTGCGCCTACTTTAAGTAAACTCTGAGGAGAAAAAACTGCTAATTATTGACTAGATTTTTAGGTAAGATAGTTCCTTTTGCGCCTATCATCCGGTTATAAATTTCCCCTTGCTGGTTATGGGTAATAACGTCAGCAACTACATTTGATTCTGTCTTAGATTTAATTTCGCAGGTGACATAGAAGGTTTGATTGAATGGGACAGATGCAAATTGTTCAAAGATTTGAATTTCTGAAGGTAAACAACCAATTTGATAAAACATTTTTGTCCAAAGCCAGAGTGAATGAATCTGTACATCGGCTATGTAGGGGTTATATGTGATGACTGGATATTGTCCCTGTTGTTTATCGGTGGGTTGGGGTAAATAGCATTCGATAGTGAGTTTTTCAGGGGTAGCATTGAGGATAGATTTTACACCTTGAAAAGTAGTTCCGTGAAATAGACTAGCAGCACCATTTTGATAAAGTTGGTGATTTTCTGTGAGGAGTTTTTCATCTGGGGTTAAGTTGAAAAATTCATATTTTGGCTGTGGGGGAACTTCTCGCTTTAAGACTAAGTTAGTGCTGAAGTGATAGCGCAGTTTACCTTCTGGTGTATGACTACAAATTTTAGCCGTGATTTGGATTTCTTGATTATCTATTTTAGCAGTTTCTTGCAATTCGATGATATATTCATCGGCTAAATTTTCATCAAAGATGATGCCTTTTAAAACTTTGAAGTTGGGAGAGGTAAAGGTTTTATAACCGGGATAGATTTGTTCACAAGTATTAGCCATCCAGGTTAAACCACAGGTTGCGGGAAGGACGGGACGACCTGCTATTACATGATCGTGTAAAAATGGGTTAGCATCTAGGGTTAATTTTCGATGGATACGGTAGGTTTTTAATTCGCTAGATAAGGCGTTAGGAAAATAAATTAATGGGCTACCAATTACTAATTGTACAGTATTTTGGTGAGCGATTGTTAGTTG
This sequence comes from Nostocaceae cyanobacterium, assembly GCA_035299225.1. Taxonomy (GTDB): domain Bacteria; phylum Cyanobacteriota; class Cyanobacteriia; order Cyanobacteriales; family Nostocaceae; genus DATGXB01. The sequence goes on from DATGXB010000148.1 coordinate 24,868, forward strand.
ATTAACTAACATTTCTGCGCCAACTTCTATGGGGATTGTGGTAATTTGTCTTTCCGCAAACGCTTTCTTTAATTCTGGAGAAACCATTCCACTATCCCAAGGTCCCCAATTGATTGAGACTACATGACAATGGGGATGATGATGTTTAAACAGGTGGGCTGATTTGTTAAGAATTTCGTTAGAAATTGCATAATCAGTCTGTCCAATATTCCCATAAAATCCTACCACAGAAGAGAAGAGAATTACATACTTTAATTGTCGCGGATTAACACAACTTAAAATGTTTTCTAAACCTTGAACTTTAGCTGTATAAACTGTCTCAAAATCTTGAATTGTTTTTTTCTCAATTCGTTTATCAGCCAAGTTACCTGCACCGTGAATAATACCCGTTATTTCTCCTAATTTATCAACTACATCTGCCAATTTTTCCGCTAAAAGTACCTTATCTGTGATATCAATGCTAAGATATTCTGCTTGTCCTCCTACTTCTTTAATTTTATGGAGAGTGTTTTGTATTTCTCGTTGGGAGGCAATGGTTTGATATTTTCTCTGTACCATGATAGGTGTTGGTTTTTCACCTCTGGCGAGAAAATCCTCCATAATACGTTGTTTTAATTGGGCTTCTTCTTGACAATTTTCTGCCCAAACAGGTTCGGATTCTACACTAGAACGACCTAAAAGAATAAACTTACATTTATATTTTTCGGCTAATTTAATTACACATTTGGCTGTAATTCCTTTTGCACCTCCACTCACAAGAAATACTTGATTTTCAGAAATACTACTTGGAGAATCTGCTAGGGTAAAGGGCTGAGAATCTGCAATTAAGGTAACTCTACCTTTGTGGCTATATCCTATTTCTTGAACTAACAAATTAGGGTCATAAATTTCAGCAATAATACATTTTATTGCTGTTTCGTGATCTAATTCTGGACTTAAATCGAGGGAACGACAAAATACATTCTCCCATTCTTGATTTAAACTCTTAGTCAGTCCAAATAGTCCCGCACCGATTACCCCAAAGTTGCTATTTTCTCCTAGTCCTAATTCACCATCTAAATGTGTGACAGCTAAGAAGCAAGCACGAGTTTTTGTTGCGGCTTCATTTAACGATTTTTTGAGATGTTTAGCAATCAGAAATACATGACGTAAGATGTGTTTCTCTTTTTCTAAAAAGTGGATTTCTGCACTACTATCTTGATGAGTATTTGGGTGTAAATGGATAAATGCAGCGATATTTCCATGATTGCGAGAAATATCTTCTAACTGTTGTTGTAACGTTTCTTCACTCCAATCGGTTAATCTGATTTGATGAATGCTATCACTAAATTGTGACGGTAGGGAAGGAAAACTTAAAATTACGGTTTTCCAGCCTTTTGCAGTTAAAGTATGAGCGAGTTTTTCTGTTAGGGGTGAACCGTCATCGGTAATTAAACAGATGTGATTTTCTGCTGGGTGAAATTCTAAAAAATCCGGTTCGGGAAGTTGTTTGATTTTGACGGGACTTTGCAAAAAGTGATGATTTACTTCTGGTTTATCTGTTGTTAGCAACTGGGGAATATTTACCGCTTGACGCTGCATATAGTCTACAATTTGTCCCAGTGTGCGTAATTCTCCTAATTCTTCGGGGTTTGGTTGGGGTAAGTGGGGATAAAGTTCTAATAAACCGCCTAAAATTTCTACTCGTTTGATGGAATCTATCCCTAAATCTGCTTCAATATCCATTGATAAATCTAGCATTTCTACAGGATAGCCGGTTTTATCACTGACGATGTTGAGAAAGATTTGGTTTAAGTTGTCAGGTATTTCTGAATGGGGTTGAGTTGCGGTAATTTCGGTTTCTTTTACTTCTGCTGTTGCTACTAATTGCGGGGGTGTAATAGTTTCTGTTGTTGGGTTGTTGATAATATTAGGAATTAAAGTTTTGATGTATTCTACAATTTCTCCTAATGTTCTTAGTTGTCCTAATTCTTCTGGGTTGGGTTGGGGGATGTCGGGATAAAGTTCTAATAAACCGCCTAAAATTTCTACTCGTTTGATGGAATCTATCCCTAAATCTGCTTCAATATCCATTGATAAATCTAGCATCTCTACAGGGTAGCCGGTTTTATCGCTGACTATTGTAATTAGGGTTTGATTTAGGTTAGTGGTATCTATATTAATGGGGGTTTGGGGAACTACGGTAATAGTTGTGCTGTGGGGTTTTTGTGTTACTTTTTCTCCTATTTGGGGAGGGGGGATAATTTCTATTTGCGGTTTGGGTTGTTCTTCAGTTTTGATTGTGGGAAGGTGAGAGATTTTATATTCTGGTGTGATTGGGCTGGGATTTTCTTTCAGTAATACATGATAGTGTTGTTGCAAAAATTGAAAGTAATTATTTGTGTATTCTTGCTGATAGGTGAGATATTTTTCATGAATGCGGATGGTTTCATTTTGGTGGTCATGAAACCGCATCATGTTACGTTCAGAACTGGTGATGGCTGTTTGTTGAACTTGGGCTTGATATTCGTTAATTTGGCTGTTTCCTAATAATGAATGCTGTTGTTGCATTAATTGGTAAAAGCCTTTGGTATATTCAGTTTGATTTTGTAGAGAATGTTCATGTACTTGTAAAATGTCGTGTTGTTGACGGCTTAATTCAGTGATAAAATTTTCTAAGCTGTCAATCACTTTTTGATAATTTACAGTGGCAATTTCTGCGGTTTCAATTTTTCCAGTGTTCACAGTTTTTCTGTTACCGTTAACTATTTCTGGCTGATGTCCGTTTGTGGTTTGGTGTTTGTGTCCGTTGACTATTTCTGGCTGATGTCCGTTTGTGGTTTGGTGTTTGTGTCCGTTGACTATTTCTAATTTTGCAGGTGTTAATTCTTGTGAGTTGATTTTATGACCGTTTTCCAAAGCTTTTGTAAAGGCTGTTTGGGTTTTCTCGTTAATATTGGTGCTATTTATCCGCACATTCAACAGCTGATTTTTGGGTTTTTCTGTGGGTAACTGGGGTAAAACTTGATAGGGGTCGAGTTTTTGCAAGGGTACACCAACTACTTGCAACTGTATCACTGCTTCGCGTAATGCGCGATCGCTATTTCTATTTTTCCCATGATTCCCATTTAACGCTACTGCAATATGCGGTCTATCCCCTAAAATTTCCTTCACCAAGTTGGTTAAGACGTTGCGGGGGCCAAACTCCACAAAGCAATAACCACCAGCATTGTAGAGATTTTCGATTTCCTGTTGAAACTGTACCTGATTTAATAAATGTTGTTGTAGGAGTTGTTTGATTTCGGCTGAATTTTCAGGATAGCGATCGCCTGTGACGTTAGTATAAACTGGTATTGTCCCCTGTTGGAAATTCACCCTTTCCACTGCTTCCGCAAACGGTTTTTGGGCATACTCTACTAAAGGTGTATGAAAAGCCGCCGATACACCCAACAACACCACATTAAACCCTTGGGCTGTTAACCTCTCCTGCACTTGACTAATATCTGCTTTCTTCCCAGCCAAAACCACCTGACGCTGAGAATTATAATTTGCTATCCTCACCTGTGGAAAATCTTGAAGAATTTCCACCACCTGACTAATATCACCTTTGACAGCCAACATCCCCCCCGCTTCTGTGATATCTGCGGGTTTAGCCATCGCTTGACCCCTGGCTTTGACTAAGTATAAATAATTTTTCTCAGTCAAAACCCCAGCAGCCCATAAAGCGGTTAATTCTCCAAAACTGTGCCCGGCTACAAAATCAGCTTTAAATCCCGCTTGCTGTAAAATTTTGTACAAACCTGCACTAAAAACTCCAATCGCTGGTTGTGCATATTCCGTTAACTGCAACGTTTCCAACTGTTGGGCTTTTTGGTCGCTATCAAACACCGTCGGCGGAAAAACCACCTCAGACACAGGTTTTAGCCCATCCCCAGACAACAAGCTATCCATCTCCGTATACATCTGGCGGAGGCAAGGAAAGTTAATTACTACATCCCGCCCCATTTCTAAGTATTGTGCACCTTGGCCAGAAAACAGCGCCACCACTTTACCGGACGTTTCTAACCCCGTCTGACGGTAAAAAATGCCTTGGGGATGTTCCCAATTTACCAAATCTGGCTTTTTCTGCAACCATTCAATGCAAATTCCCAACAACTCCACCACCTGAGTGATAGAATCAGCCACAAATCCTACCCTGGCATGACTTACAGGAATTTCTCCACAGGTTTGAACTAACTCCCGATAGTGTGTTTCTGCGTCTGGTGTTTGCAACTGACGCTGCACATCTGCACAACGGGATAGTAAATCCTGCGTTGTGGGGGCAGAAAGCAAGATAGACTCAGCAGTATGGTGTAAACGGTATGGTTGAGTTTGTTCATCTGTATATTCTTCTAAAACTACGTGATAATTAGTACCACCAAAACCAAAGGAACTTACCCCCGCCCGTCGGGGTTGATGAGGTTGACTAATCCAAGGTCTAGTTTCTGTATTTAGATAGAATGGGGAACTTTCAATATTTAATTTTGGGTGTGGTTTTGTCACATTAATCGTAGGTGGTAATACTTTATGATGCAGTGCCAAAGCCGTTTTAATTAAACTTGCTGCCCCGGCTGCTGCTTTAGTATGTCCGATTTGTGACTTAACACTACCTAAAGCAATAGATTGAGTTTTGGGGTTGTTTTCGCTAAATACCTCCCGAATCGAAGCAAACTCCGTCGGGTCGCCTACCATTGTCCCGGTGCCGTGTGCTTCAATTAAACCCACTGTAGTGGGAGAAAAACCCGCTTCCTGATAGGCGCGACGTAAGGCTTTTACCTGTCCTGTGGAACTGGGTGCATAGATACTTTTATACTTACCATCACTAGAACTGCCGATACCCTTAATTGTGGCATAAATGCGATCGCCATCTCGCACCGCATCCTCTAACCGCTTTAACACCAACATCCCCACACCTTCACCCAACATCATCCCGTCGGACTCAGCATCAAAGGGTTTTACCTTCTCCCCAGGTGACACAGCCGGGGTTTTACTAAAGCACATATAGGCAAAAATTGAGTTATCCGTATCCACCCCACCGGTTAACATCATATCGGCGTTATGTTCCGTTAACTCGCTGATAGCCATCTTTAACGCCCCTAAAGAACTGGCGCAAGCCGCATCAACTACGCAGTTCATCCCCCCCAAATCTAAGCGGTTGGCAATACGTCCAGAAATCACATTCGCCAACATCCCTGGAAAAGCGTTTTCCTCCCATTGCACATAAGCACTTTTTAATTTAGTAATAATTTGTTGGGTATCTGCATCAGATAAACCGCTATTTTTTAGCACCTTTTCCCACACAGGATATTGCAACCTTGAACCCAAAGGCACTGCCAACTGTCTACCAATAGCTACTCCTAATACTACCCCAGTGCGTTCTCGATTAAATTGGCGACTTTCTCCATAACCAGCATCCTCCATTGCTGCTTTAGCCACTACCAAACCTAATAATTGAGAAATATCTGTTACTTCTAAAATATTGGGAGGTAAACCAAATTCCATCGGATTAAAATCAATATCTGGGATAAAACCCCCACGTTTACAATATGTTTTATCTTCCGCTTTCGGATTCGGATCATAATAATCGGCAATACTCCAACGAGAAGCCGGAACATCAGTAATACAATCTACTTTTTGAACAATTTTATCCCAATATTCCCGTAAATTTTTTGATTGGGGGAAAATAGAAGCCATCCCAATAATTGCAATATTAGTTCTTTGCAACTGGGAATTTATTTCCTGAATTTCATTCATTGGTGTTACATTGTTCGACATATTCTGTTTCACCTGAATAACTTTGAGCAAATCTAATTCAAAATTTCCAATATCTGCTTGCAACTGTGCCAAAGCAGCTTCAATTTTTTCAGCAGCCATGACTTTATTTTGAATATAGGAGGCAGGAGGGAAGAAGAGGCAGAGGGGCAGAGGGGCAGAGGGGAAAGAAGAATTAATTCCCTAATCATTAATGACTATTACCTGTTCCCTGTTCCCTGTTCCCTGTTCCCTAATCAAGCAAAAGCTATCACAAACAACTATTAATAATTAACTGCAAATTAGTAAAATGCTGTGCTTGGCGGCTCAAGCTAGGATAATTTAAGCTATCCTTTTCCCTGCAACTAAGCTGATATTGCCGCTAAATTTGATCATAAACTGATGATTAGGCGATCGCAACTCTTATGCAACTTACATACAACTCCATACATTCTTAGCTGTTCACCAGCTAATAGAGTTGTCTAACTTTGAACTTTCTCTTATCCAATTAACACCAATTATTATCTTACTTCTCCTTGATGATCTTAAAAGTTGCATCGGCTTTATACTTTCTTGATAAAAGCTTATTCAAATCTTTAAAAATAATTGTAGAAAGATTCTATCTCCTTTACGTCATTGGGATGACAGCCTTCAACTACGCTCAAGTCAAGTCTTGCCGGCTATCATGGCAATGTCAAATTAATCACAAACAAATCTATCTAAAGTAGGAAAAATCAGCTTATAAATCAACAAATACTAATGATAAAATATAAATTAAAGAACCAAATCAAGCTTATTAACTAAAAATTAACCTTCACAAACTATAATCATGTTCATCCATATCACTTAATAATTTATTTCCCAAAATTGTTGCATATAGGTTGCAAATATCTAATAAGCAGTCTATTGTATGTGGTTGAATAACTCACTCCATAAGGTTGGTTAACCATCGTGGTTAGATAGAAAATTTAAGGATAAAAATACATACACAAATTATCCTGATTCAGTCTTTTATCTATCCACCTAACACCATTCAGTCTAACCGTATTGCACTTAGCTTCCTCCTAAATTTGGAAGAAAAAAGAAACTATTAAGGGCTTGCTGGCATGAGACTATCTGAACTAGATCCACTCATTCCAATTAATGAGTTAAGAGAAGAACTGCTCAAATTACCTAAAGGTTACTCTTTTTACGAAGATGATCTGGTAGAATTCCTATCAAAACGTAGATGGCCTGATAGTAATCGGCGTATTGATAGAACTACATTTTGGCGTTGGCGCAGTGATAACGGCATAGAACATCAAAAGGTATTCAGCCGACTAGATATTCTGAAACTTTGCCAAATTTGCGATCATTACCGAGTTGATGGGACTCGTAACGAATACTTAGCATTAATGAAAAAGAAAAAGGAATTAGTGTTAAATAAATAAACCATCTTTTCTTGAATAGGTGTCGTGTGTGAAAAAAGAATTATTCCTCAACAAGTTAAGCACTTAAACTAATTTACTTTTCATTTACTGCCTTTACACCCGACACCTTACCTTTAAAATTTGACCCAAAGTTATCAGGGAATGCTATCAAGTGTGCTGCTCTGTTTTACACAAAAACAGACTTAAATTAATTAAGAGAAAAATCATGGTACACAAAGAAAAGCACTCATTCAGCAAACCTGTAAGTTTGTGGTCAATAATCTTAGCAAGTACGGCGGCTGTAGCAACTGGTATAGTATCTTACTACAGCCCCTCACCTATTAATTTTGCTGCCAAATCAAATTCCTCAGTTCCTATTAGTAACCCATTACCTACTATCACATCTGTTGCTGCATTAGGACGTTTAGAACCCCAAGGAGAAGTTATTCGTCTTTCTGCTCCCAACTCCCAAGGAGGTGTTAGAGTTTCTCAACTTTTAGTCAAAAAAGGTGATAAAGTAAAACAAGGACAAATAATAGCAATTCTTGATAATCATGCTCCTAATCTTGCAGCTTTAGAAAAAGCCAAAACACAAGTAGAAGTTGCACAAACTCGCCTACAACAAGTAAAAGCCGGCGCAAAATCAGGCGATATTTCTGCTCAAAAAGCCACGATTTCCCGTTTAGAAGCACAATTACGCGGAGAAATTTCCACCCAAAATGCCACAATTGCTCGCCTCAAAGCAGAATTAAAGAATGCAGAAATAGAAAATAATCGCTATCAAAAATTATATCAAGATGGTGCTATCTCAGCCTCAGATGCAGACAGCAAACGCTTAAGATTAGATACCATTGAACAACAGCTAAAAGAAGCTAACGCCACTCTCAACCGCACTATAGAAACTCTCCAAAAACAGTTAACAGAAGCTCAAGCTAGGCTGAACAGTATTGCAGAAATTCGCCCCACCGATATCCAAGCTGCAACAGCCGATGTTGAAAGTGCTAAAGCATCAGTAAAACAAGCCCAAGCTGAACTAGAATTAAGTTCTATCCGTTCACCTATTGATGGGCAAGTTTTAAAAATTCACGCTTGGCCGGGAGAACTAATTAGTAGTAATGGCATAGTTGAATTAGGACATACTCAACAAATGTATGTAGTGGCAGAAGTCTATGAAACAGATATTAAAAAAGTGCGTTTAGGTCAATCAGCGATAATTACTAGCGATGCTTTTACAGGAGAATTAAAGGGAATAGTTACAGATGTTGGTTTACAAGTCGGCCAACAAAATATTTTCAATACTAACCCTGCTGCTAATACAGATAACAAAGTAGTTGATGTCAAAATTCGGATTGATAGCTTGCAAGATAATCAACGAGTAGCAGCTTTAACTAACTTGAATGTCCAAGTGTTGATTAAAATCTAAAACTTGTTTGAATATCAACTCTGAAACTCATACAGCAGGGAACAGAGAACACAATTGAAACTCCTTTACCCGAAACGTGCTGTAAATTTCATAAATATTTATAAGGGCTTTAATCATGATTTTGCAAATACCTCTAGCTTGGCTGCAATTAGCTAAACAAAAAGCACGATTTTTTGTAGCTTTAGCAGGTATCGCTTTTGTGGCTGTCTTGATGTTTATGCAAATTGGCTTTCAAGATGCCCTCTATGCTAGTGCTACACAATTGCATCATAATCTGCAAGGTGACTTATTTCTGATTAGTTCTCAATATAAATCTTTGACTTCTAATCAAAGTTTTCCTCGCAGTCGTTTGTATCAAACCTTGGGTTTTAATGGGATAGAATCTGTTCATCCTGTGTATGTGCAATTTGCTAAACTGAAAAATCCTGTAAATGGGCGGAAATATCCTATTTATGTTATGGGTTTTGAACCAGTGAAATCCATTTTTAAATTACCAGAAATTGCCAATAATTTTACATTATTAAAAATCCCGGAACAAGTATTTTTTGACCGTGCTTCCCGTCCTGAGTTTGGTCCTATTGCGGAAACTTTCCAAAAAAATCAATCGATCAGTATGGAAATATTTAGTTATACAGGTGTAGTTGGCTATAAGGTGAAAGTAGCGGGTTTATTTAGTCTTGGCCCTTCTTTTGGTGTTGATGGTAATTTAATCGTTGGTTCTTCTACGTTTTTGAAAATATTTCCAGACCGCCGACCTGATGATATTGATATTGGTTTAATTCATCTGCAACCTGATGCTAATGTTAAACAAGTTGTTGCTAATTTATCAGCGAAGTTACCTAATGATGTCATGATCATGACTCGTCAAGAGTTTATTGATTTTGAAAAAAGCTATTGGACTTTGAGGACTCCTATCGGTTTTGTATTTAATTTAATGGTGATTATGGGTTTTGTGGTAGGTGTAATTGTGGTTTATCAAATTCTTTATAGTAATATATCCAGCCATTTAATTGAATATGCAACTCTCAAAGCAATGGGGTTTAAAAATAAATATCTGTTGTCTGTAGTATTTCAACAAGCTTTAATTTTAGCTGGTTTAGGTTATATTCCTGGGTTTGCTATCTCACTCAGTCTTTATGATCTTGCTAAAGAGGCTACTAAATTACCAATTTCGATGGATTTTGGTAAAGGTTTCTTAGTATTATTTTCTGTGGTTTTAATGTGTTTAACTTCTGGTTTCTTCTCTACAAATAAGTTGAGAAATCTTGACCCAGCCGAAATTTTCTAACTTCCAGTAGGGAAGAGGGCAATAATTTATGTAATTTATTCTGCTTGATTACTGAACTTATGTTTAGGTAAATTGATTATGCAGTCTCATGCAATTATTGAAATTAAAAACCTCAATCAGTATTTTGGTAAAGCTTTCTTACGTAATCAAACTTTGTATGACATTAATTTGTCTATTCATGCTGGAGAAGTTGTGATTATGACTGGTCCTTCAGGCTCAGGAAAAACTACATTATTAACTTTGATTGGGGCTTTGCGTTCTATACAAGAGGGCAGTTTAAAATTTCTCGGACAGGAATTATATGGTGCGAGTAATGAAGATTTAGTTCAGGTTCGCCGACAAATTGGCTATATTTTTCAAGGTCACAATTTACTAAATTTTCTCACAGCTAGACAGAATGTACAAATGTCTTTGGAATTACATCAGAAGATATCTGAAGCGGAAGCACGTCAGAAATCAGAAGCGATTTTATGCGCGGTAAAATTAGAGCAGAGAATAAATTATTACCCCTCTGATCTATCTGGAGGACAAAAACAAAGAGTAGCGATCGCACGTGCGTTAGTTAACCATCCTAAGTTAGTTCTAGCCGATGAACCTACCGCCGCTTTAGATAGCAAATCAGGTCGAGATGTGATCAATCTCATGCAAGAATTGGCTAAAAAACAACATTGTGCTATTTTAATTGTCACTCACGACAACCGCATTTTAGATGTAGCCGATCGCATCATTGAGATGGAAGATGGACAACTAAAAAATTCTAAGCCAATTGCCTAATTTGCAGTTGTTGCTGTTGCAGTTGGTACATGTGGTTAAATAATGACCAGCAATATTCTTCTGGTAATCCACAAGTGACTGCACCCCGCAAAACCACGTTAAAATACCAATCGTTAGGCGCGACTTCCTGCGGTAATTTGTTCACTACTGTATAGGTGCGAACATTTTTATACACTTTGTTTTGACAGTGAATGTTGACTATTTCATGGCTATATAATCCTTGTGCTACTCCTTCACGTCGGTCTAGATGTTCACTTAGTCGCCAAGGCAACTGGTAAAGCACGCCTTTCACAGCCTTGTGGGGATCAGCAACTACATCTAAAACCCCACATTTGCGGTTAGGAGAATAAAGATAAAACCCTAAGCGATAACCTGTTAAAATCCCAGTGCCAATTATATAATCATGGGTATTTTCCCCAAGCGATCGCTTTAAGTCCACCGGACACATACACGAACCGTAAGCAAAATAATAAAACATCGGTTCGTTTTGTGCTGATTGTTGCAGTTTGCGTTCCGATTCTGTAGGATTATAAGACCTTACCCAATGGTGGTTTGATTTTCCACTTTGATGAGTCATCTATCCTGCGAGGTATTGACAACAAAATAATTATAATATTTAATCTCTCAAAAATACAACTATAATTTGATAGTTAAGCTGTATTTATCTAATTTATCACTATTGATGTAATAAAATTTTGACAAAATCTGCACAAATAAACACTAACCATAGATAGAGACGTTTGATGCAGCGTCTCTACCAAGGTTTAATACTCGGAAATTTGGCTATTGTGCGCTATTTTTCAGTGCATTCCAGGCAACAACCACAGCTTTTAATTGATTGGGTAAGCCATCTTGAGAAATATCATTGTATTGTGTTGTGGCTGCTTGACTGGTGAGGGTGTAGATGATAAAGTCAGCCGCACCGCTAGGGGCTGGATAACTTAATTTATCAAATTTTTCAAAATTCTTTCTAGCTAACAATTTTTGAAATTGTTTTACCTGTTCCACAGAAACACGTTTAACGCTACGTTCGGAATCGTTAGCATCACCGATTCGCACCCGAATTAAACGGCCATCATTGAGTAAAACTGTTTCATAAACAAAGCCAGCAAAGCCACCACTAGAAATTTCTCGAAATACGACACCAGCATCTAAAGGAGGTGGTAATTCATCTTTAGGAATGGGTACAGGTTTAATTTTACTACTTTTAACAGCACTAACTACAGGATTAATCTGATTAGCAAAAGCGGTATTACTATTAATAACAGTCAGTCCACCAGCTAAGGATAAAATCACAGTTAAAGTTAAAGCACCCGTAATTTGTTTGTGGTTGTTCATAAATGCCTACAAAACGTTTTTGAAAGAATCAAATTCTATAGATATTGGACTTTAATACAAACGTTGATGAGTTGTAACTAAAGACATAAAATATCTATGGCATAAGACAGAAATTAATTTAATCTTTCTGTCTAGTTTTCATGCTGGCTAAATTATCATTAGTATTGAATAACTTTATGCGGCAAGCATGAACTTTTTTAGTTTGGTTTGCAACTCTGTGCAAAATTTGCACAAAAATAGTATTTTTATCCAAAAAATATTACCCAAAAAATATTACCCAAAATTATTTTTTGGGTTGCTGGTTTCAGAGTTTGATTAAAAATTAAGACTTTAAATTAATAATTTTGTTCCTAAGATGTAAATTGAATTTTTATTAATATTCAATTTTCAATTTTCAATTTTTAATTAAACACTAAGTATAGGTTGTTCTATAAGAGAAGTTTCAAATCTAATTGTACTTGCTGCCCAGTTCTTTAAATCTGGTGCTAACCAAACTAGTTGACTAATAATTTCGTCATTTACCCATAAAACTAAAGGAAAATGGAAATTTTTGCGAAACTCATCACGCATGATATTTGTACTAATCAGCAGTTGATTAATATTTGTTACTGCTTCTAAACCGCGAATCATTATACCAGCAGGTTGAGTTTTATCCAGAGAATTAGTAATTGTGGTATAGAGTGTTTCAGCGTTCGGTAAAAGAAAAATCTCTGCAATATCTTCTGATAAAGATTTTTTTAATATATTCACTATTTGCTGTTGTTTATTTAGTGAGTTACAGCAGGCTAAAATTAGTGAAAATTCGCCCTTAGCTACTGTAATTGCTCTTTCTAGTCTTTTGATCGCAATCAATTCATTTTGGTCATCATTTAAACTGTTCATTAAAAAACCTACATTTTGATTTTAAGGAGTAATCAGAGTAAATCAGGCAAATTATTCACTTTTTTAAATGATTTCCATAAGATAATACAATTGTTTGCTTTTTCAATCCGACTGGATAGATGATAAGCTAAATTTAAAGGTTTATGCTGTTAGTGAAAATTTGTCTGATCAAGAATATTAGTTTATAGAGCAACTTATCAGCAGTGATGCAAGTCACTAACGATAAGTTTTATGATAACTGTAGCCAATGATCGGAAAGTTTTTGAGTCAAAGTCTAGTGTCAGCGAGAAAATTTAGAGGGTGGATAGCGATCGCTAGTTTGAGTATGATATTTGTGATGCTGCTATCTTTCCCCCTCAACGCACAAAACCCCAGAATCACCACACCTGCGGAGTTAAGGGGAGTTTGGTTAACTAATATTGATAGCGATGTGCTATTTAGTAAAGAGCGTTTAAAAAATGCTGTGCAAAGATTAGATGAACTAAATTTTAATGTAGTTTATCCAGCCGTATGGAATTGGGGCTATACACTATATCCTAGCAAAGTTGCAGCGCCAGTAATTGGGCGATCGCTTGATCCCACCCCCGGACTGCAAGGACGTGATATGCTCAAAGAACTGGTCAGTGAAGGACGCAAACAGGGATTAAAAGTTATACCTTGGTTTGAATTTGGTTTCATGGCTCCTGCTGATTCCACATTAGCAAAAAACCGTCCCTATTGGTTAACAAATCGCAGCGACGGAACAAAAATTGTCAAAGAGGGAACACATGATCGAGTTTGGTTAAGTCCCTTTCGTCCCGATGTGCAAAAATTCATTCAAGATTTAATCGTAGAAATCGTTAAAAACTACGACATAGACGGGATTCAATTTGATGATCACTTTGGTTTACCTTCAGAATTAGGCTATGATAATTACACAGTAGCACTGTACAAACGAGAACACCGGGGCAAAGCACCATCAAAAGATCCCAAAGATCCCGAATGGGTGCGCTGGCGAGCTGATAAAATTACCAAATATATGCAGCAGGTATTTAAAGCCATCAAAGCTGCTAAAAAGAATTGTATAGTTTCCGTTGCACCCAATCCTCAGCGCTTTTCCTACGAATATTTTTTGGCTGACTGGGAAAAATGGGAGAGAATGGGATTAGTTGAAGATTTGGTCTTGCAAATATACCGCAATGATTTAAACGTCTTCATCAATGAGTTAGAATATCCAGAAGTCAAAGCTGCACAAAGCCATATTCCCGTCAGTATAGGGATATTAAGCGGATTAAAAAACCGCACAGTACCCATAGAACAGATTAAAACACAAGTGGAGAAAGTGCGCGATCGCCGTTTTGCTGGTGTGTCCTTCTTCTTCTACGAAACTCTGTGGAATCTCACCCAAGAACCCGCACAGCAACGTCAAACAGCCTTCAAACAAATGTTTTCCCAACCCGCAACTTATCCTAACTTATTAGCAGGTTGGAAAGCCGGATAGTCATTAGTCATTAGTTAGGAAGAGAAGAGGAAAAAACACTCTCCCTTTTCTCTTTCTTGTTTCTCTTCTCCATTTTTTAACTTTTAATCATTCTCATTATTTGCATTGCAAAGAATTAAAAACCGTACTAGCTTTACCTTCAGCATTTTCACCACTAGTTTGAATCATAATAAATATTGGTTTTTTATTATGCACTAAACGAGCCTCATAAGCTATAGCATTCCGCTTATTTACCCCATTATTTATTTCCCCTTCAGATACAGTAACATTAATATTTTGTCCGCACAGTTCCTTCTCTTCTTCCCGTTCAGACTTCACTTCAAATTGACCAGTATTGCTACTTTGCCGACTTTGTTCCACGGATTTTTCTAACTCCTCAGAATTGATATCGGTATCAACTGGAAGTTGGAAAACCATCAACATTGCATCTTCAGGATTTTCGGCGGTGACAACCCCAGCTTTAATACCATTTACATTAAAAGTAAACAAACCACGAGAACCCCCAGGGATTTCATAATCAACAATACTTTTAGTCACCTCCTCAGCTTTTTGAGCATCAAAAGATATATTGAAAAATTGTTGTACAGCATATATTAAAGCCCCGATTAAAATAATACCCAAAACCAAAGTGCTGCCGCAGCCGATTCCGACCCATTTCCAAACATTAAAAGGTTTTTTAGTTTGTTGAGGTTGTGGACTAGTCATAACGATAAAGTCAGCATCATATTTGATAGAGCGTGCCAAGTTTATCACAGTTGCCAAAAAAAGCAAGAAAATTTTAAGAAGTTTGAATAATTAGAGAAATTAGGGGGCAGATAGATTATGTCTTATACGTTTATCTGAATTATCCATAAACAATTAACAACACAACATCTGTATTATTACAGTAAAAAAACTATCTAATTTTTTGTTAGGAGTTCGTGGGATTAATAGATTGATTCTAACAAAATACAAGACGACGACTGAATTTAACTGAATTTAACTGAACTGTCCTCAATTGAAAATTTTTTATTTTCCTGAAAAATTCTGAAAAATTAAGCTCGAAATTCTCATAAACTTAGCATCAAAACCAAGAATAAATTTGGATATTGAAAATATGACATTACTTTTTTTTCTGTACTGACAGATAGGTTTTATTTACCATAGATGCCATTTTCGTAATGTTCTCCTTCAGAAAATGGTTAGATCGGCAAGATTTGATCATCAAGCTTTTGCTAATAAGATGACAAGTATCCAAGATACAGTAGGGAACACCTCGACTGCGCTCAGTGCGGTGCAGGGTTGAAAGTCTCTTGGTATAAGGGTTTGTTCCAAGAACTTGTACCTCATTTACCTGAAATATGCTGTATTAGCCAAACATAATTTCATGTTTTTTTCATTAGTTACTGACTGAAAAGAACAGAAATAGCAACTTTTCTTATGTCCATCTTATCAGGACTTCTACCAGGATAAAATTGATGTCAAACTCTCAATTAATAACTACATCTCATTGCTCGGTAGAGCAAGAATTTTGGCAGCAATGGTATCAATATCAAGATTATCTCTATTGTTGCTGTATCAAGTGGATGGGTGGAAACTACACTGATGCTGAAGATGCACTCAGTCGGGCAATGCTCAAAGCTTGGGGAAAGGTGCAAAAGTATGCGGGGAAAATTGCTAATTTTAAAGCTTGGTTGACAAAACTAACTCATAACCTCTGCGTAGATATTCAGCGAGAACGCAGTCGGAGCGCGAATAGAGTTGAGAATATAGAATGTATTCCAGAGGAAAAAGCCTTGATTTGCTTTGACAGTACACCAGAAAACGCAATAGAGACAAATGAAAAAAGGCTTGTGATTCGCCGTGCTATTGATAACTTACCGACTCGGCTATGCGAAACATTTATTTTGCACTTTTATCAAGAACTTTCACATCAAGAGATAGCAGAACAGCAGGGAATTTCCTATCAGAACGTTTGCAAACGCATCTCCCAAGCGCGGGCAATTTTGCGAGAGGAGTTGAAGGGATATTTTATTGGCGAAGATGAGACGGATACGGAATTATCAGTTTCACCGACTACAACCGAATCTGCAAATAAGAAAAAGTCCCAAGAGAATGCAGAATCAGTTGGGATGGAGGAAGTAGAGAGTATTTTGGGTGAGAAATTGTAGGAGTAAATGCGTGATGTGCAGCACTCTGATTCTGTTTCTATGGCGATCGCCTCTCAGCAGAAATTAGAAGTAAACAGAGATGTTTACCATTGCATTGAAGCGAAAATGTGTGCAAGGCTACCGATAGCAATTTTGGCTAATGTAGAATTTACTGGCTAGATAACAGCTTGTCCTCGAAACTACTGTGATACAGCACATCCAGTCAAGTTAGGAAAAAAGCCGCTATCAAAATTCAGGAATTACCCTTTGGAATCGTCTTCAATACAGGATGAGTTTTACAGGCAAAAGTTTAAGACTTCATCCTCAATCCATACAATAATTAGAGAGTTGAAATCATGGATAGACAAGAAGGAATCATGCAGCTCATTTACAACAAGATAAATGACATGATTGGGGCTGGAAACCAGTTATTTTGTATGCAATTCCCAGCACAACCACTCAACTATCGTCAGTATCAATACGACACAAGCGATAGGAATAGCGTATTGGCAAAACCCTATTCAGTTCAAGAAGCAGAATTCCGCTTATCGGATCAACTTTTTGACGTTTCTCCTATCACGGCAGCATCGAATGGGGAGAAGTTATCAATTGTTTACCATACTCTAGTTAACAACTTTATTCCCCAATTAAATCACTTAGCTCCTTTTATTAAGGATCGAGCAGGTCTTGGTCGTTTTTTGTTAGATGATAGCGGCGAAAAAGATGAAAAAGGTAAGCCACTATCTCGTATTGAGCTTTCCAAAAACCTTTATAAAATCTATTTAGAAGAGAAAAATAAATGGGAAGAGGAAAAATCAGCAAAATTTAAGTCATTTAAAGACAGAAACGATCTTGATGGCTATGCAAAATGGCAAAGTTCCTACGGAATGGTACGTCAAGAACAACTGAACAATCTCTATAATGATGCTGTTGTTAGAGGTCATCTACATGAAGTTTTAACACTTTTAGGCTATCTAAATGCTTCGTCAATTGCTGAAGAACTAGAGCTAGGGAAGCAAAAGATGCGGAACTCTGCTAGGTCATCCCTTGATGAATCCATGACTGTTTATCCAGTGCAATTTCAACCAAATAACTGGTTTAAAGCACTATCTCCGAATCTTGATCCTCAAGATTTGATAATGGCTCAAGAATCCATTCGGGATCAATATATAGTCAAACAGCGAGAACTGTCCCGGGCTAAAGCGGAACTCAAGCAGATGGAGCTATTATCTTTCGATCCAAACGAAATTACCAAGATAGAGAATGACATTGCCACCCAAAAAAAGAATCTCAATAAGGCAGAATCCGAACTGATTACGAAATATGGAGATAGTGTAGTTGGTTTTGCCAAAGTTTATTTTAAGGCAACAGGAGTAGGAGCAGCAATTGATGTTGTTACAGCCCAAAACCTTGGTGCACTTGATATATCTAAAACGTATATAGATGCATTGACTGGAGCTGTTCAAGGGATAGCTGCAACCAATGAGCAACAACAAAAGCTCAATGATGCCATTTCCAATCTTACAGAGCTGAAATCCAGAAAAGCACAACTTGAGTCACGTGATTGGAAATTTAATAAAGCCAGCCTCGAACACCGGATTGAAGAATTACAGACAGAAGTTAATTATATTGCTGATTTAATAGCAGAGGTACATAAAGCAAAAAGTAATTCGCCAAAACGTATTTTTGTGGAGAAGAAAGCTTTCAAGGATGGAACAATAACTGCGGAAATAGCATTTTCAGAACAAATAACTGGGGGAACTTTTAAATTACAGATTGGTGATAAAACAATAGCTTCTCTACCAGGAACAGTAGAGTCTGCCTCTGCAACTAACTTTCAAACTTTAGTAGCAGCCCAATTTACGGATTCAGCGGTGACGACTGAAAACGGTAAGTTTGTTCTTAATATCAAATCCGCAAATGATTTGGACATCCAATCAGTCAAAGACGATTTAGAGCCAAAACTAACATCAAGCGAACCGAAGACCTTGTCAACACCTCAGACTGAAACTGATGCTGAGATTAATGGAATGTTTACCGACATCCTCATCAAAATCACTGACTCTACAGATAATAGTCAAACGAGCCTAGATTCATCAGCAAATAGTAGTAGGTGGAATGTCAGTGGATGGTTTACTTCTGCTGGGGGACAATCTAGCTCTTCAAGTGGCAAGTCTGCCCAGGAAACTGAATTCTTCAAGCAAGAAATGGAAATTGGCTTTCGAGTTGCCAAAGTATCGTTCGATCGCGGTGGTTGGTTTAACCCGCAGATATTCAAGATGTCTCATGCCTTTTCTCGGCTTGCTGATATGCTTGTATCACCAGGATTGTCTGTAGCAGATATTCCAGGTAAAAATCAACAACAGCTTAAAGAGTTAACTGAATACACCGGAGCAGACGGTAAAAAACAGAAATACATCTTGCCAGCCTTCCCAGTAGCAATGGTGATCGCTAAAGACATCACTATCAAGGTAAAAATAGATGCTAACAATAGCAAAAGTGCAAAATCAGTTGTTGAGAATGCAAGTGCGAATGGCAGTGGTTTTCTCTGCTTTTCAGCTTCCAGTTCTTCATCCAGCAAAAGTTCTTCAGAGTCCACATTCCACGGCTCACACGGCGGATTTTACTACATTCGCATTCCTGGGCCGCAAGTCATTGGCTACTTCCTACAATTTGTTCCACAAGATAATTCTCTCAAATATGAACCCACCTATACCGATAAAGGTGAAAGTCCTGTGATTGAAGCATTTAAACTTTACAATCAAGCCAAAGAAATTATGCACATGCAATCAGCACAGGTAAAGTTATCTCAAGCCAAAGTATAACGGATAAAACTTTCCCTATTCAGTCTAGTTAATAGCAAATTGTTGGCAACCATAGCGATCGCTGTTGGGGGTGTTTGATGGTCACCAAATCCATAGGCGATCGTTTTTTTCCGCATGAAGAAGGTTATATCTACAGGACATTACGCGATCGCACTTCAGGCAAATTCTGCATTAAAGCCAAAATAGAAAAGATGAGAAAGAACTTCCTCCTCATCCCTCCTAATATCCTTAACTACCAATACCCAAGCGCCCAGCTAAAGCCGGAGTTAGAGGTAAAAGGGTAGTAATCATTAAAAACAACGCCAATAAACCTAAAGCAGCCCTCGCATCATCTGGTTCTGTGATTTCATTTAAACTGGGACGTTCCGCACCCCTTTGTAAAAAGACAATCACAATAAACCAGTACAAAGCCAAAGTATTGCCTAAACCCACCAAACCTAAAACAATTAAAGTCGCTAAAGTTGCCCTTCCCGCAGTTTTGCGACCATAAATTGCTTGTACAATGCGTCCACCGTCCAACTGTCCAGCAGGCATTAAGTTTAAAGCCGTTATTACCAACCCTAACCAACCAATAATCACCAAAGGATGAATATTGACCAAAGGTGTTTGTAAAGCTGAACCTAATACCACCCTAGCTAAACTACCAACTAAAATCGAACCTTGGAAAAATTGATTCGGTAATTTAAACAAACTGTCAGTATTGGATAACAGCAAACCCACTACCAGCATGATTAAAGAAACTATCCCCCCCGCAGCAGGCCCCGCTAAAGCAATATCAAATAATACTTTCCGGTTAGGTAACAAGGACTCAAAGCGGGTAATAGCCCCAAATGAACCAATTTGCACAGCAGGGAGGAAAAACGGCCAACTTAATTTCACCCCGTTACGACGTGCTAAAATCCAATGACCGATTTCATGGGCTGCTAGAATTACCAAAATTCCCAAAGCGATGGGTAAAACTTCCTGATATCTGCCGGGACTGGCAAAGAAATCAAAATTGAGCAGTAACCCCGCAGCTTCAAAACAAGTAGCGATGGTTGCAAGTAATAAAAACAACCCAAACACCTTTTGCGGTAACTGCATGGGAAGGGGAACAGCACTGCTAGGCAGCACAATTACCACCGGCTTTTCATCTGTGTTTTCCACTAAAAACAGATTGTATTTATTACCCAAACGCTCTTGTAAACTTTGGGTGAGGCGGTTGTGAACTGCTTCTGGTTCTCCCCGCAGGTTGCCTTTGAAAATTGCCCCTTCTTGATAGGCTATGGTTTCCGTGGCAAAAAAGGTGTCAATACCAAAAATACCTTTAATGGCATTCAAGTCTTCTTCTGGTATTGGCATCATCTGTAGTTGTACTTCTGCCACAACTACTTGATTCTCATTGGTGGGGGTTGTTTCTGTGGTGGCTTGGGCTGCTAGTCTCTCGGTTGCCCGTTGCTTCAGGATAGCATCTTGCCCCGCTTGGCGTAACTGTCTACCCAGGAAGATGTACACCCCGGTAGAAGCTACCAACAAGAACAGGATTCCCACAATGTTGATGTAAATCCCCGCCGCAAACAAGCCAAAGAACAACAGCCAAGGAGCCATTAATACTACCGACTGTAACCAGGCTAAGATTCCCAGCTTACCAAAAGGTCTGGCGCGATAATAGCCCCAACCCAAAATGCCAAAAGCTACCAGTACAATTGCTGCAATTATAGGAGTTTCTGATGAAGTAAACATCTCCAAACCTTTGCTATTGAAATCAAGCCAGAACAAGTCCGGTTTTGTTAATATATAATTAATCTATAACGTGGCTTGCTATCTGCCCAAATAATGCTAGTTTTGGCCAGATGTAGTGTTAGATATTGAGCAATTATACTTACCTTATTCGTAAATCTTGATTTTCGCCGTTTTTTAGTTGATTTGCCCAAAATTCTTGACAAAATCATGATTTTATGGGTATGATAAGAGAGCATTAAATCCTAAACTGGAATATAACAGGCTTAATACTAACGATAATTTTATACATATCCTCCTTGCACATTGGAGTGATAATTGTTATACGCAAAGGTACAGAACTATTCTGTTTACTTTTGCGTTTTTATCTGGATAAGGCAAAGTCAAACAAATAATGAGACATTTCTAATTTAGAACAAGGGGGAATTTGTAATTGTTCTCCTCTATGATCTAAAAATACTGCTTGATTGTTATCAGTACCAAATCCCGCATCAGGTTGGTCTATGGGGTTGGCCACAATGATATCTAATTTTTTCCTTTGCAGTTTTTCCCGTGCTGGGGTGATGATATCACCCGTTTGGGCAGCAAAACCAATTAAAATTTGTTGGGGTTGTTTGCGTTGTGCTAATTCTGCGACAATATCAGGAACTGGTGCGAGGGGTAGATTTTCGGGAAGCGATCGCTTAGGCAACTTTTCCCTATAATAATCTTTAGGCTTGACATCCGCCACAGCAGCCGCCATAATAATTACATCAGCATTCGGTAAAAACTCTATCATAGCTTGGTGCATTTCGGCCGCCGAAATCACTTTTATTGCTTGCACTCCCACCGGGACAACCCAACTAGCTGGAGTATGAACTAAAGTAACTTTTGCACCTCGGTGTAAAGCCGCTTGAGCCAAAGCCAGACCCATTTTACCAGTAGCAGGATTACCAATAAACCGCACCGGATCAAAATGTTCTCGCGTTCCCCCAGTGCTAATTAAAACAGTTTTCCCGGTTAAATCTCGTTTGCCTTGGGTGTGGAGTAAAGATTGAGCATAGGCGATAATTTCCGGGGGTTCTACCATTCTACCAGCGCCGATGCGATCGCACGCCAACAAACCCGTTCCCGTCCCCAAACCATGATATCTCTGATCTGTTAACAATTCTTGCCAGTTTCTTTGTACAGCCACCTGTTCCCACATATCCGTATTCATCGCAGGCGCTAATAACACCGGACAGGTAGAAGCCAAAACCGTATTTGTCAATAAATTATCGGCCATCCCATAGGCTAACTTAGCCAAAGTATTTGCTGTTAAAGGCGCTATCACAATTAAATCAGCCCATTCCCCCAACTCAATATGCAACGGACGAGAATAAACAGGTTGCCAAAAATCATCATCTGTATAAGCATGATGACGGGATAAAGTAGCTAAAGTTAAAGGGGTGATAAACTTTTGGGCAGAATTGGTGAGAATTACCCGCACCTCCACACCCATTTTAAACAAACTCGAAACCACCTCACAAGCCTTGTAGGCAGCAATACCACCACCCACACCAATCAAAACCCGTTTTGAGAATTTTACATTTTCAGAGTTTGGGGAGAATACCATTCTAGATGATTACATAACTGAGGTGAAGGAATTGCACGCATCTGACTGAAGGCAGAACAAAAGCCCAAAGAAGGGGTAGGAATAGGAAAAAACTTTACCACACCTACACCCCAGACTTTAAAATAGATTAAGCTTCATCATAAGGTTCTAAATCTAAGAGGTGAATATAGGGTTCTACCAACTCTGGACGCTGAAACGCTATAGCCCGGAGTAGATGCCAATCATCCAAACCCTCAAAAGCATTGCTATAATTATCCATTTCTAGCCTCGTGGCCAATTTTTCCACATCTGCTGCGGTCATGGCAGCAATTTCTTTCTTGGAAATTGTTAGAGTCGTCATAATGCTTGCCCCTCCCTTGTACAGCGCTGGCATTCGGCCTGGAGTGGAGTTTGTTCAAAAACGTCCATACGTCCACACAATAATATATTACTCATTAGAAGAGGACAAATTAGTAAAAATCTGGCAGAATTATGCCCAAATTTTAAAAAGAAATGTAACTTTGACTAACCTACCGTTTTTCTCGCAAAATTTTGTAACATTTCTAGCATCTGCAAATTAATTTCATGTCCCGTGTCGTATTCATGATAATCCACTGCTACCCCTAATAATTGTACAGTTTCCCTTGATTGCAGTGCAGCTTGTAAAGGCACAACTTGATCCTGTCTACCGTGCATGATTAAAGTGGGTGGCCATTTCTCCTGTTTATCACCTGTACCCGCACCGGGATGTAAATAACCACTCATCACCACTAAACCAGCCAAAGGCAATCTTAAACCTATATCTAAAGTCATCGCACCACCTTGAGAAAAGCCGCTTAAAATGGTTTGGGATAAAGGTACACCTGTGTTACTTTCTAAAGATAACATCCAGTCTAAAAGGATTTGTCTACTTTCTTCTAAACCCTGATACATATTTTCCTGACGTAAATCATACCATGCCCGACCATTCACCGCATGAGGATAAGGAAACGGGGCATTAGGAAAGAGAAATTCATAATCAGGTAAACTGAGGTAAGGCAATAAAGAAGCCACATCTTGAGCATTAGCCCCCCAACCATGTAAAGTCACAACTACACCTTTTGGCGCTTGCCCGGTGGTGGGAGAAACTCGAATAAAGTCTAAAGCCTTGGTCATAGATTTTTTTATAGTCAGTGTATGCTAGGTAATATTTTAGGGGAAATTGGGGATTTTGGAGTAGTTCTGGAAAATGTAGCTACGACTATTTACTTGTAAATAATACTCTATTTTTAAATAAACAATGCTGGAGAAACATTAAAAAATTCTCCTAATGCTTTAGCTTGAGCTTTACTAATAGCTCTTTTTCTGTTTACAACCTCAGAAACCACACCTTTAGAACCAATAATTCCTACTAAATCAGATTGTTTAATTCCCCTAACATCCATTAAATGCTCTAGCATTGCATGGGGTGATGATGGTTCAAGAGGATAGTGTTTATTTTCAAATTCTTCAATGAGAGTAACTAATAATTGTAAAATCGCAGTTTGTTCTGGTGTACGCTGTTTATTAGCCATTAATTTTTCTACAGTTTCTAATACTTGATTATATTCTGGTTCTGTGGTAATAATCTTGGGTTGATATTCTACTAATAGTTGACTGTAGGTGATTTTATCTAAGGAAATGGTCATGGTTAACTCCTGTTAAAAGAAAGGATCATTTTTCCATCTTTCTTTATCATACTCAGCATGGGTTAAAAAATATTTGTAGTAAACAGTTTGGATAGCATAATCAATACTAACAATTAAACGGTAAGAATTACCTTTGATGTTGAATACAATAAAATTGCCTACTGCGTCTGCTGTGGGATAAAATTGTCTAACTTCATTAAAATTCTGCCATGATGCAGATTTTACAACACGATACCAAGAGTCAACGGGTTCGACTGCATCGGGATATTTTTCAGCATCAGCACGTAAGTTACGAATGCTGATTAGGTGCATATTTTATTTTTCATGGGAAAATACAAATGTTGACTTTATATCTATATGTTCTCATTGAGAGAACCGTTTGTCAATATTACCCAGAGGTTGGTTGATAGCTTGCTTCCCGTAGTGTACGCACTGCAACCCCACCTCGGCCATGAAAAAGCAACATGACAACATTTTGCACTTTCCACAAAACCATTATATACTTTTGTACAACAGTACATCAGGATAAATAGGCAAGTTGTGAGCATTCTGGCAGGACGTTATCAAATTATAGCGCAATTAGGCGGGGGTGGTTTTGGTGTCACCTACCTAGCCAAAGACTTGTTACAACCCAGTCAGCCGGAATGTGTAGTTAAGCAGCTATATCCAAATCAGAATAATCTCCGTGTATTAGAGTATTTTACTAAGAAAGTAGATATTTCTAACTCATGGCTGGAAATAAGTAAGTAAACTATATCTGTATTATTAATATTATGAATCAAACACCAGACAAAAAATTTACAAATTGGCTGCAAAGTTTAAAAAGGAAGTCTTATATTAAAGAATGTTTTCATTCTGATGAAAACTGTTTATTACCTATAAAATTAGCCCATTCAATTCAAAATAATAGAATTTTGAACAAGATTGCGGTTAATGGTGAAGTTCTTTGCATTGAACATTTAGAAGAAAATGGAGATATTAAGTTAATTCTAAAGAAGACTGGAAGGAAAAAAGCAACTACTTTTACAGGATTTTGTAATTATCATGACACTAAAATATTTATACCTATAGAATCAAAAGATTATCAAGAAAGAGATAAAGAACAAGAGTTTATTTTTGCATATAGAGCATTGGCTAAAGAATATCATGTAAAAAAAACCAGTATAGAAATCTTAAAAAGGGCAATCAATAATACATCTCCACAAGTACCAGCAAGAGAAATTCTAGAATTACACTTGGAGGGTTGTCAAATAGCCATGAAAGAATTAGAACAAAACAAAATAATGTTTAATACTGCATTAGAACAAAAAAACTTTGAGATAATAGAAACTAGAGTTATAAAATTTTATGGAGAATTTTTACTTGCTGTTTCTTCGTTTTTTGCAATTGAGCAAGACTTAAAGGGCAACATTATAAATGACATTTCAAACTTCAATAAGGAATTAAAATATTTTTGTTTAACAATTTTCCCACAGAATGGAAAAACCTATATTTTATTAAGCTACCTCAAGAAAAATAAGAAAGTCTTAGCTCCCGTAATCAAACAAATCTCTGAAAAGAGTATAGCTGAACAGAAAATAATTTTCTCCAACATAGTTGCCATATATGTTGAAAACTTCGTATTGTCTCCAGAGAAATGGGAAAAAATGTCTGATGCTGAAAAATCCGTTTTTTTGAATTTGTATAAAGAAACAATTCCTTTTCCGAAAGAAAGTCTAAGTCAAGCTAGAAATATTAATTTATTTCTTTAATGCTAAATATTCAATAATGCTTATAACTTAAATTATAGAATTTATTGTAAGATGATGCTTTATAATACATCAGCGCAATCTGTAAAATTCTTCCTTCCCCATCGTAAAATTACATATCTTATTCTTCGTGTTCTTCGTGCCTTCGTGGTTTCTTACATTAGTATTATTTTTAAGTTGTGCGGATAAAATGAACCGTAAAATATTTAACGCTTGGAAAAGTAAACCTCCCAGAATTTATATTATTACACAAGCAATGGCGGATAGTGTAGAAGTTCCGCTTTCGGGTGGTGGGATGGCTAGTGTATCTGCTGATGAATATGAGTTAAAACTAAAACAAGATTTAGAACGGAAAACCGGGAAGTATTACGCTTATCCGATGGGTAGCGGTGAATGTGAAGAGGAAACTTTTGTTTTGGAAACTTGGGAAAAATACACTTCCCCTGATAGTTGTTATGAAGCTATGTTTATTTTATACTATTCTGCCCTTTATCCTTACCAAGTGATTAAAAAGCATTTAGGGGAAGATATGGCTGAGGAATATTTACAAGAAACAGCCGCATTTTTAAATTAGTTTAAAATGATTTTAGTAAATTACTTTTATTAAATGGTGCGTTACACTCCGTTAACTCACCCTACGAAATAGGATAGTTTATTTTTTGCCTTCAACAATATATTCACTTGGTAGCTGTGAACTTTTGCCGATTTCTAGGTAAAATGGTTTTCTGCTTAATGTTTGTAGTTAAAAGGATTTTGGGGAATTATGGCGCGTCTAGCCCTGCTGAGTGTATCTAATAAAACTGGTTTGGTGGAATTGGCTCAAACTTTGGTAAATGAGTTTGGCTTTGATATTATCAGCAGTGGAGGGACGGCACAAACTTTAAAAGCTGCGGGGATTCCGGTAACAAAGGTTTCTGATTATACTGGTTCGCCGGAGATTTTAGGGGGACGGGTGAAGACGTTGCACCCCCGCATACATGGAGGGATTTTAGCACGGCGGGATGTTCCCCAAGATTTGACGGATTTGGCAGATAATCAAATTAGGCCAATAGATTTGGTTGTGGTTAATCTTTATCCGTTTACTCAAACGATCGCTAAACCTAATGTAACGTTGGCTGAAGCTGTAGAACAAATTGATATCGGTGGCCCGGCAATGTTAAGGGCTTCGGCGAAAAATTTTGCTCATTTGACGGTTTTATGTGATCCTGAGCAATATGGGGAATATTTGCAGGAATTACGCCAAAATAATGGTGAACCAAGTTTGGAGTTTCGGCAAAAGTGCGCGTTAAAGGGATTTCTACACACCGCAACTTATGATCAGGCGATCGCATCATATCTCGCTAATCTGGAAAATGCCAACACTCTCCCCCAACAATACAGCCTTTCCGGTACACAACTCCAACCCCTACGTTATGGAGAAAACCCCCACCAAGCAGCCGGCTGGTATCAAACCGGCACAACTCCCACAGGTTGGGCAGCTGCTCAGAAACTCCAAGGTAAGGAACTTAGCTATAATAATTTAGTAGACTTAGAAGCAGCACGGCGGATTATTGCGGAATTTAAAGAAACACCCGCCGCAGCAATCATCAAACATACTAACCCCTGTGGTGTCGCGGAAGCAGATACCATTCAAGCAGCTTATCAAAAGGCTTTTAATGCTGATTCTATCTCAGCTTTTGGGGGAATCGTCGCTTTAAACCGTCCCATAAATGCCGCAACAGCCAAAGAATTAACTAAAACCTTTTTAGAATGTGTGGTTGCTCCCGGTTGTGATGCTGAGGCTGAGGAAATTTTAGCCAAAAAGGGTAATGTCCGTATTTTAACTTTAGCAGATTTATATTCTGGACCTCAAGAAACTGTAAAGGCGATCGCAGGTGGTTTTCTCGTGCAGACATCTGATGATCTTATTGCCGACTCCAGTAAATGGCAAGTTGTGACTGAGAAACAACCTACAGATAGTCAACTGCAAGAGTTACTTTTTGCCTGGAAAGTCTGCAAACACGTTAAATCTAATGCTATTGTGATCACGAGCGATCGCACTACACTAGGAGTAGGTGCAGGACAAATGAACCGTGTCGGTTCTGTGAAAATTGCCCTCGAACAAGCTGGAGAAAAATCTCAAGGTGCTTATCTCGCTAGTGATGGCTTTTTCCCCTTTGATGATTCTGTCAGAACCGCAGCAGCCGCAGGTATTACCGCTATCATCCAACCCGGCGGAAGTGTACGCGACCAAGATGTAATTAAAGCCGCCAATGAATTAGGTTTAGTCATGGTATTAACTGGAGTCAGGCATTTTGCACATTAGGGAACAGGGAACAGGGAACAGGGAACAGGGAACAGGGAGTTAATTCTCTTCTTTTTCCACTCCTACTGACAATTTGCAAAGTGTCACACAATGCCCTTGCCAAAATCGAATTGAAGTGATAACTTGGCTTTGTGTGTGAGGAGCAGTGTTAAAAATAAAAAGTGCTTAGGGTGGAAACACGGCAACACTCCTGAGCACTTTTTGATTTTTGGTGGAAAAAGTGCCTGAATAAGACTTTTTTGTAGATTTGTAAAATTGTTAATCAATATACTTGCCAAACTAAACAACCAGTGATAATATATATTTGTGTGTGAGGAGCAAGTTGAAAGTAGAAAGCGCTAGAGGTGGAAACACGGCAACACTCTCAGGCGCTTTCTCATTTTTGGGGTGAAAAGTGGTAACTGAGCGACTAAATCAACAAATTCAGTTTATTATTGAAATTGACCGTCTCAAACAAGTTTTGCGTCAAACTTTACTTACGGACGGTTCACGACAGGAAAATAGTGCAGAACATTCCTGGCATTTGGGAATTATGGTAATAACATTAGCGGAATATGCTCCCCCAGAGGTGGATATATTTCGTACATTGAAAATGCTGTTAATTCATGATTTAGTAGAAATTGATGCGGGTGACACGTTTTGTTATGACGTGCAGGGAAATCACAGTAAAGCGGACAGGGAAGAACAAGCAGCAAAAAGATTATTTGGAATGTTGCCAATAGATATTGGTCAAGAGTTAAGATTATTGTGGGATGAGTTTGAACTTGGGGAAACACCAACAGCCAAATTTGCCGCAGCTTTAGATAGAATACAGCCAATACTGCATAATCAGCAAACCCAAGGCGGAACTTGGCGTTTACATAATATCAAAAAAGAACAGGTGATGAAAAGGGTTGCACCTGTAGAACAAGGATCACCAAAACTTTGGCCTTTTGTGTTAGATTTAATAGATGATTGTGTAAAAATGGGATATTTGCAAGGTTGAAATTTAGCTGTTGCTGAGTTAGGGGAATGTTCCCAAAATCCTATTTTTAACGCAGATGCACGCGGATGGACGCAGATAAATCTTTTGAAAAATAAGGTGTTTTTTCTGGTTTTAGCTCTTGACCAATTCCGAAAAATCTGTTATGCTAATCTTGACAAGGAAGAACTATCTTGATTCAAGTCGCTGGTAACAGGTAATTAAATTCCTATTTTCATCCTGTAAATCCTTAAATCCTGGACATCCTGATTCAGATAATAGAGGCTAAAATTTCTCCCCACTCATCCTCAGATAAGGGTTGAGTTTCTAGCTGAATGTCGAAACATTCGCAAGCAGCAGAAGTTAAAGCTTGAATGATGGTTGTGAAATCAAAATTTGGTAACTGTGCTGGGGTAAAAGATTCTAAACTGAAAACTTGTTTAAATAATTCTACATCTGGGTTTAGTTGCATTGAACCATGTTGTAGGATAGTTGAACCTTTGCGGAGTTGAGCACTTCCAATTAATTTTGTGTTATCTGCCGTAACTAAATCTGCACCTGTAGCAGTACCGAAACAGTTAGGATTGTGAATGTAACCACGTCCAGCAGTACCATAACTTAACTCTACACCAAGCGATCGCCATCCGTAAATCAAAAACTCACAAATCTTCATATAAGCTTCCATCCGATTGCTACTGATACCCGATATTACTACAGAATAAGTTAAATCACCTTGATGTAAAACTCCCCTTCCCCCACTTGGACGACGCACCAAATCTAGCTTTTCTCCTTGCCAGATAATATTTTGCCAATATTCAGGAAATTGCTTTTGATGATAACCCAGAGAAATTGCTGCTGGCAACCAAGTATAAAAACGCAACGTTGGCGGATGTTGTCCTAACTGGTGCTGTGTCAACAACCAATGATCAACCGCCATTTGTACTTTACCCGCAGCCGAAAATAAAGGAATAAATCGCCATGTCTGCATATTTCAAAAAAAAGGGGATAAGGGAGTGCCGAGTGCAAAGCACGGGTTTAAGGAGAAAAATGGGATTTTGAGCATTTTATTAATTTTTCTTTTCCCCCTGCCCCCTGCCCCCTGCCTTCTTTCCTCCTGCCCCCTGCCTCCTGCCTCCTGCCTCCTTAAGCACCAAACTCCTCAATTAAGGGTTCATCATAGCTATCAGCAATTGAGGCCACAATAGTGATAATGCGAGATATTTCCCCTGGTGATAACTCCGCTACGGTGCGAGTAGAAATAACTACCACTTGATTTTCAATAATGCCAAAACGCGATTCAAAGGTGCTGGAACAGTTTAACTCTAATAAATAGCGCATTAACCTGGGTTCATCTTTAGCAGGCAACTTTAACACCGTTGACCAAACTGTAATTGTATCTTCATCACTGCTGCCAGTCAGTTGGACGAAAACTTCCACCGTGCCATACTTGAACTTCCACAGAGTTCCCCCATCTGGGGTATGCTGCACCATAGCACTTTCCTCTTGGTCTAAAGTGCCAATGACACCTTCAATTACTTCTACATAGTTGATGTTGCTGGTTATATCCATCAGTTCATCAAATAATTCTTCTTGGGTTGGGGTTTCTTGGTAGCTTGTCATACAGATTTTTGTTTGAAGATAATTATTGTCCTATTTACCCATAGTTTACCCCTTACCAGCAAGTGCATTTTTGAGACTAAGTTATGAAAAAAGTAAAAGACGCTACTCTGATTAATCTTGTAAGATATCTTTAAATTAATCTAAATTATTTTCGTAATCATGCTGCAAAAAATACCTGACTCTACCACTTCTCACCCTTCAACCCAAAACCAAGATGTACGCAAATTAGGGATTAATCCCCATCACTGGTATGTAGTAGCACTGAGTAGTGAGGTGACAAATAAACCTTTAGGAGTAATAATTTGGCATCAGGCGATCGCACTCTATCGAGATCATACCGGAAAAATCCACGCTTTAGAAGACCGTTGTCCCCACCGTCAAGTTAAACTCAGTCACGGCAAGGTTATCAACAACCAATTAGAATGTGCTTATCATGGCTGGCAATTTAACTCTCATGGTGAATGTACAGCAGTTCCTTACCTAGCCACAAATCAAAAATTACCAACTTGTAAAATTCGCACCTATCCAGTCAAAGAACAAGACGGTTTTATTTGGTTATTTCCCGGTAATATAGAAAAATTACAAACCCAATCAATAGAACCTTTAGGTTTACCAGAATGGGATCACTTAAATTATATTGCTACAGTTTCAGTAATTAATTGTCAAGCACATTATTCTTATTTAATTGAAAACTTGATGGATATGTATCACGGACATTTACATCAAGACTTGCAAGCCTGGGCTGAAGCCTCATTGCAAGATATAGAAGAAACTAATCATCGTGTAGATGCCCATTACACCGCCCAAAGTTATTATAAAATAGATAAAATTTGGTCTATTTCTCAATTATTTTTTCCCACCTTACGCCGCTTACATCCCGAACCATTAGATGTTAGTTATATTTATCCCCATTGGGCATCTACATTAGGTCAAGACTTTAAAATCTATTGTTTATTATGTCCAATTAATGAAACCCAAACCAAAGCTTATTTAATTCACTTTACTTCCTTAAATGCCTTTTGGCGACTGCATAAACTACCCATTTGGTTTAGAAGTTGGATTAAAAATAGTTTATTCGGTGCAGCACAAAAATTACTAGATGGTTTAGTAATTCAAGATGTAAAAATGATTGAAGAAGAACAACAGTCATACTTAGAAAATACAAAAATACGTAATCACGAATTAAATCGCGCTTTAGTAAGTGTACAAAAATTAATGCTCAACCAAATAGCAATATCAGAAAAACGTTTTCAATTTTGAAACAAGATCAACTCCTGCAACTGGGTAGAATAAAAATTAAAGGCAGGACATGGCATGAAAAAACTGTTGCTCAAACCTAACCTGAGCTATGCCATGTCTTAATAATGTATTGTGTTTGAGCAAAAACCGCTATAATATCTAGGAAAAGCTAGTGATGAGGGGTAAAACCCTTTGTATCTAACCCTAATTTACTACTCAAGATAGATGTGCGGAGAGGGGTAAAACCCTTTGTAGCCAAATTAGTAAAAGTAGATTAGCAGCTTAGTAGAGAAAATAGCCGCCATATCAGGGTTATCGGCTGAGTAAATTAATTCTGAGTTCATCACTTGGTAAATACTATTGCAAACAGTTTTTAGACAGTCGCAACAAAAAAAGTAAAAAAATTGCCTGAAAACTTTCCTGATGAGCAAAAAATCTCACGTTTATTGTTACACCTGATAATGAAACAATATGAATATCAAACTTGACAACCACACCCCCAACTATCTAGCCTCACTATTTATCCTTCTTCTCCAAGAAGGTCTAACACCTAATCAAATTATGCTAGGTATTGTCCAACTAGCCACAAATACCCACGAGTTGGACGGAATGATTGTATCAGTTGATTGTTTCCGGTTGCTACTGGCTGTCATGCCTATAGATGAAAGTGCCCCAGGAGTAGCCAAATATATCTCTTCCTTAGCCGCAGATGGTGTCACAGGTGCAATGCTGTTAGATGCCTTAGCTTTTGCTTGCCATGTTTGCGAGTTAGCAGATGAAGCCAAAATCCTTCACCTGACTTATCAAAGATTACAAGCCGATAAAATTATCTCAGATGTACTGGGTGGTTAACTCTCAAAATC
The DNA here is from genome assembly GCA_035299225.1 of Nostocaceae cyanobacterium. GTDB lineage: Bacteria > Cyanobacteriota > Cyanobacteriia > Cyanobacteriales > Nostocaceae > DATGXB01. Next base: position 57,880 of record DATGXB010000148.1, read on the forward strand.
GGCCAAAAAACATCACCATCAACCTAATTTAGACACAAAATAAAAGATAATGATCTGCTTAATCAAATTAAACAGATATTTGTGCTGTGCGATTTCTAGCCAGTTGTATTGAAGCGATGACAGAGAATTGTAATTTAGCTACTGTAACCTGTAGAGATGCTAAACAGCACTCCGTCAACAACTGGCATCGAGGTGGGAGTTTTGAGGTCTGGGTTCAATCCCATCCCTCATATTACTTCTTAACTGTCCCACTTCCTCTGCTGATATATCTATTAAAACTGGAACTGAAAAACTTGTGTTGCCAATTTGCCAAAATTTGACTAGACCAGCAATTGATCATCATTTTTGACTTTAGTAATCATACGAATATATTGATCAAGGCATAGCACGGCCTTCTACAATCAAGGCTAAGTGTATCAGAAAACGACAAAAATTAATCTAACTTTTGATGGAAACATTTATAACTGTGGATAGAAGGAAAAAAGGTTAAATTTTTCTTCAGCAATAATTATTCCTCAAGATTCATTTGCAAAGGAATTAGTTTCATTTATTCTGGCAATGTGTCGGATAAAATGGAATTAGTAAAATGTACAATAATCAAACAACAAATTCTAAATTAGCCGTTGAAATTAGTATATTGTCATTAGTTGAAGAATTGAGCGATATCACAGCAGAAAAGTTGTGTGGTGGGTCAATTATTACTCCAGATACTACAGCAGAAAACAAAGCTAGTGCTACACCTTCAAATGTAGATACTAGCAATAATCCCTCTATGGATGATCTTCTGCAAGTTGGCTTAAAACCCTTTACACCACCATTACCAGAAACTAAATTATCCCGCTTAGGACCCATTGATCCTGCTAATCGAACTCCAACTAAACCCCAAAGTGCTATTACTGTTACTATTCCTTTACCACTGCCAGTATCTTAAATTAACTGGTTGTTTGAACAAGTTATAGGATATGTTTATCAATACTTGAACCACTCGTAAAATTTAATTTCTATACCATACCTTTACAGCAGGGAACACTTCGACTGCGCTCAATGCGGTGCAGGGGTGAAAGTCTCTTGGCTTAAAGTTTTCTGCCTAAAATTTGTATTTCATTTACCTGAGATATGCTGTACATTAAAGGTGTGGTATAAATAATCAAATTAAATTGTTTATTGAAGTAAAAAACATTAATAAACTATATTTATACCTTTAGGTTTATGAATTTAAGATGAATAATGTTTAAATTGATGATCTAAGTAAGTGAGGTTAAAATCTATGTTAGGGCAAAACTTTAAATCACGACTATTCATTGATTTGACAACAAAAGAACAACAACTTGTGGCTGGTGGACAAACTGTACCCACCCCACCATTACCTCCATCATGGAACTCAATGGGTAGTGTATTACCCAGCATACTTGGTCAAGGTTTCCCAAATATAAGTACAAACCCATTACAGGGTGCTGGTGGCTTAGGTCAAGTTGAAGAGATAATTAATACACATGAAAACAATAGTGGCACAATTCTTTATAGCTAGTATAATGAGGTAGAAGTTAGGAAATAGGGACGGGTTGTGTAGATAAGTTGTTGGGTGTTATCAAAAATTATTTGCTAAACCCTCCCGTCAATTAGTTAGGATTAATGAAGAATAAATTATGGCGGATATAGGATTACTGTTTGATTTTTGAAATATACTTAGGTGGGCATTTTCTATAATCTTTTGCTTCTATTCAGGATTTTGCCCCCTAGCCCACCTTACCATACTGCTATTAAGTATTTTACCTATAAATGCCCACTCTACAAATACCTAAAGTTTTTCACTAGGTCGTCTTAATTAAAAATAAATTCTATATAACTTAAGATAAATCTCGTAAAATTATATGTTTTTTGTGATCAAAATTAATAATTCCTGCTTGTTGTAATTTACTGATTAAACGGGTAATGGTGACTCGTGTGGTCCCGCAAGCATTAGCGATATCTTCATGGGTGAGACGAATATTAATGCGAGTTCCGTTGGCGACTTTTTCCCCTAGCTGTTGTTTTAGTAATTGTAAAAAGTGGTGTAATCTTTCTTCTATTTTGCGATGATTTGAGATAAATAAAAATGATTGTGTTTGCTGTAGTCTCTGTTGAATTTTTGGTAAAAGTGTATGGCTAAGTCCGGGAGAGTTGGCAATTTCCGACAAATCAATTGATACTAATTCAACATCAGATAAAGCTGTGGCTTGATAAACTGGTAAAGATGTTAAACTTGAACCAAGTACCATTCCTTGGGTTATTAAACCAGTGATTATTTCTTCTCCACTGTCACAAAATGTAGTTAGTTTGACTATCCCTTTACACACATATAAAATTAACAATGGGTTAAGAAAAATATTTTCTCCTTTTGCATATTTATTCAGAAGACGATTTTCTATTAATTCTAATTGAGTTTGATGTAGTATCTTTTCTCTGATTTTACATTGAGAAATATCACGGATAGACCAACATAAACTCAACGGTTGATCAAGGTTGCTTTGAATCACTGATGCTGTTAAAGCAGCATCGAAAATTAAACCTTGATCTGTTCGCATAGTTAAATATATTTCTCGCATTTTTTGAGCTTGACATATTTGGTTTAATTCATGAAAAAATAATGCACGTTCTTCTATGGTGATATAATTTAGTAGTAAGTTACCAATTAAAGAATCTTGAGGAATATTTAGTAATCTAGAGGTAGCATGATTAGCAGTTTGAATTATTCCTTGTTGGTTAGTAAGTAAATATGCGTCCGGTGCAAATTCAAATAAGTGTTGATAGTATTTGAGTTCTGTTTCCAGTAAATGACGAGTTTGAATTAATTGTTCATTTTGTTCATACAATTCCTTTATGGCTAATTGTACCATTTTGGAGGTAGTATATAATTCCCGAAAAGCTTGCGGAAGTAAATCTGTAGGAATCCAATGTAGAACATTAGCTGTCTCGTATAACTCGGTTAAACTTTGATGTAAGGCTTCGGCTTTTTGGAGAAAAAGTTCTGTATTCACTTTCAATTCTTGCTAGTTTTTTGCAAAAGTAGGTAGAACTTTTATCTAGTAAAAGTTAGAATTAACAGCATAAAGTCATAGCTAGTAGATGGTGTATTTCTAACTAAGGATTGATTGCTGTTTATGATTAATATTTGCTTTTATTGGTGGTGAAGTTGCTGGAAGAAAAAATAAGGAACTTTTCTCCTCGTATCAACAGCTTGTCATGGCATGATTGGTTTGAGTTACATGAATATAAGCTCAATGCTTATTATAACTGCGGAATTATTCTTGTGACTCTACCTAAAGTATTAGAGGGTATCATACTAAAGAGGTAGATAGCATATAAAAAATAATTGTATAACTCAACACAATCTAGCTTAATATTTTCCGTTAGAGGATGATTGAGAACGTTTATTAGACTGAGAGTTGCTATGCTGTGCTAGTATTTCATACCATTGGTGCATACAGTATTCAGACCAACAAAAGCAGTATTCAGTCCAGCAGTAATCACATAATGTAGGTTCTGAGGTGTGATTTTCGTTGACATTGGGGGTAATGCTTTTGCGGGGACAATGAAAATGTTTTTGCATAATTTCCTCTAGTTAGATTAGTTTTGACCTAAACATACTTGTTCGTAATGCTGACCGGCAATTTCCCAGGTAAATTGACTTTCTACCAGTTGTCTACCGTTGTGAGAAAGTTGTGCACGCAGTTGGGGGTCTGCAAATAATTTACAGATAGCTGCTACATACTCATCTGGTTGATTGGCGCGTAATGCTGTTAGGGGGGTGTTTTCACCGTCTACGGCTAAACCTTCTAAACCGCGATCGCTTCCCACAACCGGAACACCTGCGGCCATAGCCTCTAAAGTCTTATTTTTTATACCGAATCCTAACCGTAAGGGAACTACACAAACCGCCGCTTGATTTAAGTAATCAGCCATTACGGGAACTCTTCCAGTAACATTAATTCCTGGTTTTTCTTTGAGTGCTAATACTGTTTGGGTAGGACGAGATCCGACGATATCAAACACTGTATCGGGGTAATGTTGGAGGATTTTGGGTAATATTTCTTGGCTAAAATAACATACCGCATCCACATTAGCAATATAGTCCATTGCACCGATAAATATTAGCCGATGTCCTCCGGGATCTTGGGGACGGAGGGGAAAAGCTGCTAAATCTACACCGTTAGGAATGACGGTAATTTGTTCTATGTTGGTTAATGTTTGCAGTTGTTGTTTATCTTCTTCGGTGGTGACAACTATTGAGGAGAATTTTTGACAATATTTTTGTTCGTAACGGCGTAAAAGTGGTAAATTGATTGTGTCTCTGAGTCTATTTTCTGTGATATTTGTTGCTAATTGACTTTTGCAAGTTCCATAAACTGAACTATGGATATCAACAATAGTTCTCACTTGTTGCTGATAGCTGGGACGGATATAAATTTCATTAACGCTATGTTCGCAGGTGATGACATCGCATTTACCAGATTGGACAAATTTATCAATCCAGTTTTGCATTTCTTCAGAATAAATACTGAGGACACTGGGTGGTGTTCCTTGTAGTAGGAATTGGCTAAAACGCTTGATTTTTGGGAGAATGCTAGAACGGTTTTTGGGTTCGGGGGGACGATCAAAGACGACTAATTCGTTAACGTAGTTTTGTAATTCTTGGATATCCGTATCTGGTGTGAGGCGATCGCGCTGTGTGACTAGGGTAATATGATGGTTTTTCCGCAAGTAATTGAGTAAATGAAATGTTCTCACTTGTGTTCCCCCTAACGTCGGGGGATAGGGAAAGGTGACAGATATGATTAATATATTCATGTAAAGAGATTTTTGTAACTTTGGCTAAATCAGTATAGGCAGAAATTTAACCACAGTTTTATCACGTTTGTGAAACACAATCAAGATTTTAACTTAAATTTTTACGTAATTTTTCTAGATTAAATTAATTCTTTATTTTTCGGTGTAAAAAATTTGCAAAATTTTACTTGGTGAATGGTAAGGGATAAATGAAATTTCAACTTTCTAGAATATAGCCCTGAAATCAATTAGCCTGCGGCAACCCTACGGGAACGGGCTAAAAGCTAAAGTTAGCTTTAGCTAACTAGAATATAATTTTTAACCCGTTTTAACGGGTTTTGGCTTTAAGCCGGAAATTTATTTCACGGCTATGATTTATTTATTAATCATTTTGTAAATTGATGCGTCTTTGTACGAGTGGGTAAGGTTCACGCAAAGACGCAAAGACGCAAAGGAAGATAGTTAATTTCTTGACCACTCATCAATGATGGTTAAAATCGTTTTCTCACCTAATCCTTTAACAGATATGAGTAAATCGCGGTAATCATCAAATGCTTGATTTGATTTTTTACTTCTAGCTGCAAAAATAGCCTTAGCAAGCTTTTCAGCACTAGAAATTCTAGAACGTTGTAATTTAATTAATAAATTGTCTTGATCCAAAGTATTGAGTAAATGTAAAGGATCTTTTGGCTGAGAGATACGAGAATCTAATTGTTTAAATTTATCATCTATCCTTTGTCTTTCATGGGTTATTTCAGCCTTTAATTCATTAATTTGTTTTTCCAGTCTTAATTCCAAATTTGTCAAACGTGATGAGTCTAAATCGGTTGCTTTAGTTGTGGTAACGACTGGTTGATTAACATTAGCTAAACTATCTATTGTCTTAACTTGATTTACAACCAAGTTTTCTACTTTTGGAGAAATAACAAAAGCATTTACCATTTCACATTTGCGAGGTTCTTTTTCTCTTGCTCTAACAGCACTATAATATTCAAAATGGCCTTCTACGAGAACATAACTTTCTGGTCCATTCATTTTAACAACAAGTGGTTTAATTACTCCACCAGTTTCTATAATCAAGTCAGCTAAATTCTCTAAATCCGACTCATTAAAATTTGATCTGGGAACATTTGAAGTAATATTCTTAACATCTACCAATGAAAAATTTAACATTAATTTAACCTCATTTTCTGTAAAACTTCATCTGCTAGAACTTCAAATTCTATAGCTGACTTTTGAGCATCAGTTTTTACCTCTTCTGCATATTTATGTATAGACTTCGGATCAGGATATTCTAACTCACCAACGGAGATAGTTTGATTAATACATTCCGATAGTAAACTTCTATCATAAATTACTGCTTCCATGAGAGGTAAATCATAGTGTTCTGAAATTACGCTTCTTTGCTTAGGAAAAGTATACTGCAAAAATTTAGAATTTGTAGATATTTTAGAGGGTAAAACACCAATTAAATTAATATTGGCTTTACCTATCATCTCTCTAAATTCATTCACCTCTGCTAAGAAATTTTTAACACTGACTAAGCCTTGATTAGCAAATGGCTTTAAGTCTGAGGGAATTATGAGATAGTCTGCTGCGACTAGTGCAACTTTAGCATATAAATCTCTTGAAGGTGGTGTATCAATGACCACTATATCATATAAATTTTCTACTCTCTTCAATTTAGTTAACAGTCTGGTTTTGCTGGCATCAATTTGATTAAGTTTGTATTGTCCTTCAATTAGATTAATATGAGCAGGAATTACATCTATTTCAGGATTGTTAAAATAATTAGATTGGCGTGCAACATCAGAAACAGAATAAAAATCACCTGATTCGAGTAAATGATATACATTACAATCTCTTAAGTTATCATCTTCCTCAAATTGAAATTTAATCAAGCCTGTTGCAAAAGTAGTATTTGATTGTGAATCTAAATCTACTAAAAGTACCTTTTTACCCTGTTTTCGCAATGTAGCAGCTAAATTAACGGCAATTGTAGTTTTACCGACTCCGCCTTTATTGTGGTAGATTGCAATAGTTTTCATGGAATGTTGCCTTTTTTGTTCCAGAACTGGTTTTTCTTCAGAAATTTGAATATCTAACCTAACATGAGATGGCTGATTTTTTAATGTATCTCGACCAATAACATTGTTAACTTCTTCTATTTTTGTTTCAACATTTTTCCCTGTACTTTGAATATCTAACCTAACACGAGATGGCTTATTTTTTAAAGTCTCTCTACCAATTAGATTTTTAATTTCTTCTATTTTGGTTTCAATGTCTTTACCCTCACATTGAAAAATTAATTGAATATCATTTTGCAATCTCTGATAAACTCTAATTTCCTTTCCATTGGTTAATAAACCATAGGGTACATTTAAACTGGTAAGATAGTGCCGCAGTCTTAAAACATGATGGTCTAAATTTTGTTTGGGGTGTTTCGCTTCCATCACCACACTTAAGGGTGAGTTAGCATCTAAAACAAAGGGTATTACCTGCACAGCAAACGCTAAAAAGTCTAAGCGGATACTACCTATTGCTACCTCTTGATGCCAAGTTTCTGGAGTATACCCCAATTGTGGGAGTAAATACTGTACTATCAGTTTACTCTCCACTTCGCTTTCGTTACGACATAACGCAGGGTTAAATAACAAAACCGTATTCCTCAAGCCACTGTATAATCGTTACCAAAAACATTTAGATAGTATTATGCCACACACTTGATAATTTATGCTATTAACATTACTTAATAATTAGTATAGAAAAGTGCCTATATTTAATATATCTACTGAAAAAGGCTGATACTTTCTCAGATATAGACAAGTTTTGTTTGCTTTTCACTGCGATTTTTATCCCTCAGCGTTATATAATTCTGACTGCTTTGAGTGGAAAATATCCCTGAAAGCACATTTTTAAATCTACCTAAAGTCTAAATTAGCAAAGGTTTAAATAAATCAGGAAGTGTTTATGCTACCTGAAAGGGAAGGTTTAAGCAGAGGAATGAACAGATGGGATATGTAATTGCAACTGCAAATATGAAGGGTGGGGTAGGAAAAACTACTCTAACGGTGAATTTAGCTACTTGTTTAGCGAAAAGTTTTGGTAAACGGGTGTTGGTGTTAGATTTAGATAGTCAAATTAGCGCTACACTCAGTTTAATGTCGCCAGTGGAATTTGCGAAACGGCGGAAACAAAACCAGACTTTTCGTTATTTATTGGATGATGTAATTAATCCAGAACCTAATCCTAAATACAAGATTCAAGATATTATTGAATCACAAGTTTGTAAATTGCCAGGTTTGGATTTGTTACCAGGAGATATTGATTTATATGATGAATTCCTGGTTTCGGAAATGTTGCACAATCAAGCTGTGGCTTTGGGTGAACAGGATTTTGAAACTATCTGGAATCGGTTTGAACGGGTTTTAATTAATAATATTTTAAAACCTGTGCGGGATGAATATGATTTTATTCTTTTAGATTGTGCTCCGGGTTATAATTTAATGACTCGGAGTGCTTTGGCTGCTAGTGATTTTTATTTACTTCCTGCTAAACCAGAACCTTTGTCTGTGGTGGGGATTCAGTTATTAGAAAGACGGATAGGACAATTAAAAGATAGTCATGAACAGGAGGCACAAATCAAAATTAAAATGTTAGGTATTGTCTTTAGTATGTGCAATACTAATTTATTAACTGGGAGATATTATAAACAGGTAATGCACCGTGTGGTAGAAGATTTTGGTGTAGAAAGTATTTGTCAAGCGCAAATTCCTGTTGATGTAAATGTTGCTAAGGCGGTTGATAGTTTTATGCCGGTGGTGTTATTAAATCCAGGTTCGGCGGGTTCTAAGGCATTCTATCAATTAACTCAGGAATTGTTGCAAAAGTTGTAATTTATAGCAGGGAACAGGGAACAGGGAACGGGGAACAGGGAACAGGAAGAAGATTAAAAGTCTATTAACATCAGGCTTTGTTCCCCAAATTTGTACTTTATTTACCTGAAATCTGCTGTATTTATCGTAGGGGTTTAGCAGTGCTAAACCCTCTACATTTATCAATTAAAATTCACCGGCTAATGCGGGAATACAACGTTCACAAAGGAGGGGATGTTCTGCTGATTCGCCAACGTGGGTAGAATAATTCCAACAGCGATCGCATTTTTGCCCTTCTGCGTTCACAATCCCAATAGTCCAGTTATCTGCTTTTAAGGTATATTTCACCTCTTGCAGTTTATCCGCACTATCCAATACTTCCACTTGGGAAGTCAGGAATAAATACCGCAGTTCATCAATACCGTTACCCTGTGCAGGATTTAACCCAGAAATAGCGGTGCGGAGTTTCTCATCTGGTACATAAATCAAGGCTTTCGCTTCCAAGGAAGAACCGATTAATTTTTCTCCCCTGGCTTGTTCTAATACCTTGTTTACATCCGTCCGCAAATGGCGTAATTTTTCCCAGGAGGCGGCTAACTCTGGATTTGACCATTTTTCCTCTAATTTCACCCAACCAGCCTCAAAAACCGATTTATAGGGGGTTTGGTAAGGTAAATATTGCCAGATATCTTCGGACGTGTGAGATAACACGGGTGCGATCGCTCTCGCTAAGTTCTCCAAAGCCACCTGTAACACAGTCTGACAACTGCGACGACGGAAGGAATCAGACGCGCTGATATACAATCTATCTTTGGCAATATCTAAGTAGAAGTTAGACAAATCCACTACACAGAAATTTTGCACAGTTTGGAAAAACCGGAAGAATTGGAAACTATCAAAAGCCTCTGTTACATCCTCAAACACTTCAGTAATGCGGTGAAGCATATATTTATCCAATTCTGGCAAATCTTCAAAAGCTACAGCGTCCTTGGCTGGGTCAAAATCATGTAAATTGCCCAACAAGAACCGCGCCGTATTGCGGATTTTCCCCCGGATATCATTTAACTGTTTGAGGATATTTGCACCGATAGACACATCTTTAGAATAATCTACCGACGACACCCACAACCGCAGAATATCCGCACCGTAAGCCGGGAAATTCACGGTTTTACCACTGATTTTGATGCTTCCGCCTTCAATAATCACCAGAGGATCAATTGAATTTCCCATTGATTTACTCATTTTTACCCCAGCTTCATCCAGAGTAAAGCCATGAGTTAACACGGTTTTATAAGGTGCAATGCCATTGACAGCTACGCTAGTTAACAAACTCGATTGAAACCAGCCCCGATGTTGATCAGAACCTTCCAAATAAATATCAACAGGATAAGTTAATTCTGGTCGTTGTTTCGCTACAGCCGCCCAAGATGAACCAGAATCAAACCAGACATCCATCGTATCTGTACCTTTGCGGTAACTGCGGCCATGATGACGGTAACTTTCTGGTAATAACTCCTCAACCGACAACTCCCACCAAGCGTTAGAACCTTTTTCCGCAATGATGGCTTGAACATAATTGATAGTTTCCGCATTTAACAGAGGTTCGCCAGTTTCCTGATCATAAAATACCGGAATTGGCACACCCCAAGAGCGCTGACGGGAGATACACCAGTCTGAACGTTCCGCAACCATCGGAGTGATACGGTTTTCACCTTGTGGGGGATACCATTTCACAGAGGCGATCGCCTTCAGTGCATCTTCCCGGAAACCTTCCACCGAAGCAAACCATTGTTCCGTCGCGCGGAAAATCGTGGGTTTTTTCGTCCTCCAATCATAGGGGTACTTATGTTGATAAGCTTCCTCCTTCAACAAAGCACCCGCTTCATTTAACGCATCAATAATCGCTTGATTACCATCCCCCAACACATTTAAACCCGCAAACTTACCCGCCTCTTGGGTAAAATTCCCGTTATCATCCACCGGTGCAAGGATTGGCAACCCATAACGCTGCCCGACAATGTAGTCTTCTTGACCATGACCGGGGGCAGTATGTACCAACCCTGTACCCGACTCAGTAGTGATATAATCCCCACCAATCACCACTTTACTTTCCCGGTCAAACAAAGGATGACGGTAAACAGTATGTTCTAAATCTTTCCCTGAGAATGTAGCTTTTACTGATAAATCTACACCCAAAACAGAGGTTAACCGTTCCACTAAATCAGCCGCCACAATCAGATACTTACATCCGACTTGCTTCTCTGCTTGTGCAACCTCCACCACTGCATAATTCAAATCCCCATTCACAGCCACAGCCAAGTTACCGGGAATAGTCCAGGGTGTAGTTGTCCAGATACCCACAGCCAAATCGGGCAAATAATCCCCCAAAGTGGACTTTAAGCCATCAGCAACTTCTAATACTGGGAAAGCAACGTAAATACTCCGGGAAACATGGCCTTCAGGATATTCTAACTCCGCTTCAGCTAAAGCCGTTTTAGAACTTGGACTCCAATGCACCGGCTTTAAACCCCGGTAGATGTAGCCTTTGAGGTACATTTCCCCAAACACACCAATCTGTGCAGCTTCATATTCTGGTTTGAGGGTTAAATAAGGATTTTCCCAATCACCCCAAACCCCAAACCGTTTAAAACCTGCTCGTTGTTCATCAACAGCATTCAGCGCAAACTCCTTAGCCTTTTGTCGCAGTTGCAAAGGCGTTAAATTTTGCCGTTCCGCCGCTTTGAGATTTTGCAGCACCTTCAACTCAATCGGCAATCCGTGACAATCCCAGCCCGGAACGTAGCGAACCTTACGCCCTCTCAGTAATTGGTAACGGTTAATAATATCTTTGAGAATCTTATTTAAGGCATGACCAATATGCAAAGAACCGTTAGCATAAGGCGGTCCATCATGAAGTATAAAAATTTCGCCAGGATTTTCTTCAGAGAGGCGAGAATAAATCTGATTTTCTTCCCAAAACTGCTGTATCTCCGGCTCACGCTTAACCGCATTAGCCCGCATATCAAAATTAGTCTTGGGTAAGTTTACCGTATCCTTGTACTTTCCTGTTTCTGTCACAGCTTCATGCCTAAAGATAATATTTTCAGCTTATTCAATCAATTATAGGAGATGGTATGATTATGGGATGGGGTAGATCACCTAATCTTGATTAGGTTATTTGAGACTTATATTTTATTGGTTCATAATTTAAGGACAGATTGAGGAAATATCAATGGTAGTTGTAGACGAGCTAGATATTATTAAAGATACCAAAGTGAATTGTTACTCAGTAGTTGTACAATTTACAGTAGAAAAATATTTGAATATGGTAAAACAAGCTTTTGAAAACCGAGGAGGTTTAGAAGGACAACGGGATACATTAAAAACAACAACAGCAATTCGTATTCGTGACAGAATGATTAAAGATATAGGATCTGGAGCAGTATTACCTCCAATTGTTATTGGTGTTATTGTTACTGGAGAAAAATTTAAAACAATAGAAACAATAAAAGATAATAACTCATTTTTACAGTTTATTGAAGGAATACCAAAAGAGGATATTTCTATTATTGATGGTATGCAGAGAACTAATGCTTTAAATACAGCATTAAACGATCACCCGATTCAAAATCATAAAATTCGGATTGAGTTTTGGATAGCTTCACAAGTTAATAGTTTAACTTACAGAATGCTCGTATTAAATACTGGGCAAGTTCCTTGGAATTTGAGAAGACAAATTGAAACAATTTTTCAATTCATAATAAAAGAAATACAGGAAAAATATCCAGACATAGAAATATTAAAAATCAATGAAGAGAGAAGACGCAAACGTTCTGGACATTTTCAAGCCTATAATGTCATTGAATTATTTTTAGTATTTGGAGGAAGAAAAGAAAAAATTGACGTTCAGGAAAAACTAGCAGAAGAATTTACAAGGCTAGATTTTATAGAAGCAACATCAAATGAAGATTTTACCAATATTTTCTATGAAGTAATGTTTTATTTGTCTAAATTTGACCATGCTGTTGCATCATATCAAGGTGAAAATATAGAAGGATATTTTAAAGAAGGAAAAGATTTATTTAGTAGTCAACCAGCCTGTGTTGGTTTTGTAACTGCTATTGCTTTAGCAACATTAGGTAGACCAGGAAATAAATATACACCAGAAAAGCAAAATCAAAAATGGCAGGAAATCAAAATAAATGCTGATCAATTGCTACAAAGATTGCAAAGATTTAATAGTGAGGAAATTGGAGAGTTTTTAGATTTTGTCACTTTGAATGAATTGATTAGTAGAAAACCAGCAAAATCTAATGAAAGAGAATTTTTTCTCAAAGCTTTTCAAGTGCTTATAGAAGAAAATTTTGACGTTGAAAATATGAATCCATGCTGGAGGGCATACTAATATTATTATGTCCAGAAGTATTAAAAAAGCTAATGAATACATATTTGGGTTGTTAGCTGAATTTGTTCAGTCTAAAAATGTTAATATTTCTATATCTACTGATGATGAACGACGTATTCAACTAAACACTCAGGATGAGAAAAAATGGTTGGAGAAATTAAAAATAAAAGATGAGGAAATAATTTTGCCGACATTCAGAACAGCATGGTTTGAATTTAAACATGAAAATCAACCTAATGAATCTCAAGTTATCAAATACTTTGTTACTATTGGTGCAACAACTCAACTATCAACGCAGCCGGAAATAATACAGGTAGAAGAATTAAATGGAGGCATGATTACTGCATTAATTTTTGAACTGAAAATTCCTGTCAAACAAAGTGCTAACCCATTTGAAATCATTAATGAAATTTTTTATATACCTGAAGCAAAAACAACTAAATATGAATTATATGAATATAGTGTAGTTAGCGAGTTTTTTGAGACTATATTTGTTTACAAAATTCAAGATGATTGTTCATTTATTGAGAGTAATATAAATAACGAAACTACTGTTAATATTCTGAGGTTATCAGGGTTTTATATTACTAAAACTCCTCAAATAAGGTCTTTGCCATTTGAGGAAGACACTATTTTTGTTTTTGAAAGATTATTTCTTGAAGGGGCAAAAAATATACCTTTTGATAATTTAGTTTTTAGCTTAGTATCTGTTTACTGGAGATATTCTTTTCTGGATGTATACAGATGTATAGAAAGATTATTTTCAATATCATTTTTAGAAGATTTTCATGAAAAGTTAGGGATAAAAGATTCATTACTCAATTTTTCATCTCAAATTGAAGAAAATATTGGTTGGAAACCAAAGGAAAATGAAGCTATTAATAAATTGATAGCGAACTCACCGAAGGATTCTCTCAAAGATGCTATTGAGCTGTTACAAGAAGTAAAAAATTCTATTGAGGGTAAGAATACACAAATTAATAAACTACCAATCAAGTTTTTATTTTGGGTTCTAGTTGATATCAATCGTTTAATTGATATTTTATTTTTATGGGAACATCATAATACAGAAGGTAAACTTGGTGAGGTAATTTATAAAATTCGTAATTCTATAGTTCATTTTAGACCTGCAACTGAATACATATCAATTGATGATAAGCATTGGGATAAATTAATCAGAGCATCTTTATTAATTATTGAGTATTGGTATCATAAATATGATGAACAGATGTAGATTAGTGTAGGTAGTAGTCGTAGGTCGGGTTGAGGAACGAAACCCAACACCCCTTTTTATTGTTTTGTTAATGTTAGGTTTCATTTCATTCAACTCAACCTACAACAATATTTATTACTCCTGTCCAATATCACCATCAAAAATAATTTCCTCATCTGCACACCACATCAAATCATACATACCTTGATGCACAGCACGATGAAAGCTCGAATATTTCCAATCCTTTGGGGCTTTAACTAAACCATGTTTAACCGGATTATAATGAATATACTCCAGATGATTTTTAAAGTCTAATTCATCTCTAATTAAATGTTCCCAAAACCGACGCTGCCAGATTCCTCGCTCTTTTTTATTTTCCTTAGATAAAGATATGTTTTCAGGTACAATAGTCTCACATTCTCTGCTAAAATAAGTTTTTATCAGCCGCCAACGGGTCGGAAAATCATTATCACTTTCTGGTAAAGTCCAAAGACAATGTAGATGATCAGGTAAAATAACGATAGCGTCTATAATATATGGATGTTTCTGCATAACATAACGAAAAGCATCTTTTAGTAAAGATATATTTTTAGGTAAACACAATATTTTCCGTCTTTTTTTCTGTCACCAGAGTAAAAAAGTATGTTCCCCATTCCACTTTAGCTCGGTGATATTACATATTATCAATAATCCTTGATTGTAGATTTAATTTTATTAGGTTAATTTTATATTTTTGAGTTGAGTACCACTAGCGTTTGCGTGGGGAATGTTGGGTTTCGTTCCTCAACCCAACCGACATTTTCTCGATGATATTCCATTATTATCAATAATCCTTGATGGTAAATTTGGCTTGATTTAGGTTAATCTTAGGTTGTATGTTGGTTGAATTAGGAATAAAGTTTAATATGTATTGGTGGGTTTGATTTGGGGGATGTTGGGTTTCGTTTCTCAACCCAAGCGACATCTTGGCTATCCTTTAGTATAATATTGGAGGTTATATAAAATGAGTACAAATACACCCAAATTGTTAGATGTAGTAGCATTAACTGTTGACTTACCTGAGTATAACCTGTTTCGTGGTCAAGTTGGTACATTAGATTTAGATGTGACGGACGATTTAGTACACGGAACTCAAGAAGAAGCTTTCTTTAATCCTTATTATGGAGAATATTGTTATGCACCCCTTTATATTTTTTGTAGACAGCATTTATTAGCGGCAAAACTTCGTGCTTCTAATGTAGATCCAGTATCTGGAGCATTGTCAGAATTGCAACGTGTAATTTTCAAAATCCAGTCCTGTTGGATGAATGTCAAAATTCTTGTGCGTGGAGTTTTTTGAAACTTTATTTACTCCATCATCAGGCTAAAAAAAACAAGCAGCCGCAGTTGTTAATAGTTCGATTTGGTATTCTTCACTCTTTCTATAAAACTTTAGACTCATGGAGTCGTAATCGTCGTGTTGTTGCCAAAGTTGAATATAGTAGTGAAAGAATAAATACTCGTTTTGTGGTGACTTCATTGTCTACAAAAAAAGTGTCTCCTGGAAAACTTTATACTCAAATATATTGTCCGCGAGGCAATATGGAAAATTGTTTTAAGGAACAAAAATTAGAACTCAAAAGTGACAGAACCAGTACCCATACATTCGCTGGAAATCAACTACGTCTTTGGTTTTCTGCCATCGCTTATGTTTTAATGAATGCTCTCCAAAAGCAATATTTAGCAAAAACCAAACTCAAAAATGCCACGGTGGGAACTATGAGGACAAAGTTATTGAAGCTAGGAGCAATTATCACTGTTAGTATCCAAAAAGTTTTAATTTCAATTAGTAGCACTTGTCCCTACAAAGAAATTTTTGTTCTGGTCTACAATTATTTATCTCGTTCCTCCTGTCCTGGTTGATTTTCACCTGATTGAAATTATAGTTATTAGCTTGCTATTCGGGTGAATTTACTTGATTCAACCCTGGTTTTACTATGCCTATTTCTCTTTTTTAGGCTTTTTGCCCTCTGTATATGTGATATTTATTGTCTTTTATATATCTTTATGTCTTCGGTTTATACGTTGGTTTACCCTGGTTTCAACTCTATCATAAGGATGTATCAATTAAACTGTCCTAAATTTTGCTTATGTCGATGATCTTTTCTCCCTTGTGAGAAATCCGGGATAATACTCTTTATGCTCTACGTTTCTTGGATGGTGTGGATGAAATATTATGATATTAACAGCAGTGATGGAGGCGTGCCCAAAATTCTATTGATACAATTTATTGAGGATAATTCTCAATCACAATATAATGTGGAACAACCACTTTGCAAACAACATGAAAACTTATTTACCGATTCCTGTCTTTATTTTAGGATTGTTATTGATTAGTGGATGGTTGAGTAGGAATTATATTTTGGCTAATTATTATTTCATGAGTTTCCAAAACTCCCAGACAAATGAAGTTAGATGTAAGAGGCTGTTACAAGTTTTAAATGTTAGTTCACGGACAAATTTAAATTCAATAATTCAACAAACTTACCCCAAAAATCAATACCGCATCAGAAGGGGTACTCTGCTGTGGAATGAATATGCTATTGCTGAGTTAGAGTTAACAATACAATCGGTAAAATCTCGATTAGAGTGGAATAGGTCAACTTTAGAGGTAGTGTTATTAAAAAAGGAGTCAAACGGTAATTTTCAAGTTATTTATTCTTGTGGGAAGTTTTTAGGGTAGAATGGCAAGGTTTTACTGGTTCTATTTTGGTGAAATTGATTGAGCAAGAAGCTAGATTTTATACATCTTTTCTTTTCATTCTAAATCACGTAAA
Organism: Nostocaceae cyanobacterium; assembly: GCA_035299225.1. Classification (GTDB taxonomy): domain Bacteria; phylum Cyanobacteriota; class Cyanobacteriia; order Cyanobacteriales; family Nostocaceae; genus DATGXB01. The sequence goes on from DATGXB010000148.1 coordinate 74,995, forward strand.
TAATAAAAGCGATCGCTCGTCCAGTCCTTTCCTTTAACTCTCCCTAAATACCCCGTTAGCGGTGATGCAAGTTCGATTAAAATTTCGTGCATTTCTTGTAGTTGTAATGGTTGCGGTGGTTGTGAACCAAAATAAACACCATGTAGCGTGTCAACTCCAGCCGATTCTAGTCCTGAACCTTGTAAGTATTGTTTGACAATTTGGATAATATGCATTCTCAGCTTTAATCTGGTGTCTACTGTTGTAATATATTCATCAATTTTATCATCAATTATTAGCTAACACAGCATATTTCTCAACACAATTCTTGTTCCTATAACAATTTTTGATGATTAAGCATTCTAATTTATTGGCGTATTTGTCTAACTAGGATGCTTAATTTTTTGAGGAACAGTCATTAGTCATTTAGTTCCCCCCTGCCCCTCTGCCCTCTGCCCTCTGCCCTCTGCCCTCTGCCTTCTTGCAATAGTAACTTGTGTTAAGATAGTAATAGTATTTAGGGGTTAAGAAAATGACAGCAGCAAAACCACCAGTAAGAAGAGGCCGGGTTTTTCCTGAATATAATCTATCACCGGCAGAATTAGCCAAACAAGAAGCAGAAGACGAAGCATTTTATAAACGTTGTCAAGTCATTTTTGAGCGTGTACGTGCTGTATTGATTCAAGAACATTATGGCTGGTATATTGCTATTGTGCCAGAAAACGAAGATTATTTGATAGATGAAGATAAAGAAATTGCCCATAAAAAAGCCTATGAGAAATACCCTAAAGCTGATCATTGTGTTTTTTGTTTAAATGAAACAGGAGCAGTTGGCTCAATATGATTCAAGGTAGATTTGGAGAAAAAGGGGAAATCTATTTTGACATAGAACTAATTACTAGTGATGGTTTAAATTTGCCTGTAGAATGTATGCTGGATACTGGATTTACAGGATTTATGGCTATTAATACACAGGATTTAGATAGTCTTGAATGGGATTATTTAGATAAGGAAATTATGCGAACCGCACAGGGAGAAAAATCTTTAAAAGATATGTAGGTAAAGTCAGATTAGATGAACAAGATTATGAAATTCCTGTGTATGTAGGTAATCAAATTACAGAGATTTTGTTAGGTTCGGAATGGTTGAAAATTTTGCCGTTAGTGGTAAATTATCAAGCGGGTATTTTGACTTTAGGATAAAAATATCTTTCTTTTACCTTCATTCTAAATCACGTAAATAATAAAAGCGATCGCTCGTCCAGTCCTTTCCTTTAACTCTCCCTAAATACCCCGTTAGTGGTGATGCAAGTTCGATTAAAATTTCATATAATTCTGTAATTGTTAAACTTTGAGGCGGATGATCATAAATGTAAGCTACATTTAGTGTACTAATATCAGCGTTTTGAGTGGTAGTTTTTTCTAGATGTTTTTTGACTAATTGGATAATGTGCGATCGCAACTTGATTGAGTGTTCAATTTTCTTAATATATCCGTTAACTTTATCATCAGCTAACCCATAAGGTTTTTGTTCTAAACATTCTTTCAGTTCGATTAAGTTGACAGAGTTTTTGTAATGTGATTGTATTTCAACTAATTTTTGCAAAGTTTCAGGACTAATCACATTCATTTTAAGTTCCTTTGCTGTATTCAATGCGGGATTGGTTAATTCTCCAGCAGCAAATATTAATTTAACTGTGAGTTCATACTGTTCTGTACCGAGATGTTTTAAACCAAGTTTTAATAGTTGTGCTGGTGTCCCGTCAGAAACCTTTTCTGTTTTTGTAGCTTTACATTCTCCAACAACTGGATAAGGATATTCACAATAAAAATCTACACCTCCAGCACCACCTAATTTATGAGGATCTAAATTTGCTTTAGGATTCGTATTAGAACAAGAAAAGCCAAGTTTAATTAAACTTTTACGGACTAATCTTTCAAACTCATGACCATTACTAGAGTTACCAATTTCCGCAATTTTATAAATCCAATCTGAATCAGAATATAGTGTATTTGTAGTTACCTCAGTAATTGGATCTGGTAAAATTGGCTCATCATCTTTTGTACTTGGTTCTGGTGGTTCAGGTTCTATTATTAATGGTGGTGATACTGGTTGAGTTTCTGAAGTTGGTTGTGGAACAATTACTATCTTGCTTAACTCAGGTTGTAAAGGTACTTCCAGGTTTTCTAGTCGCTTTTTACGTTGAGTAAAAGTTTCATCATCTAATATTGGTTTTGCATCGGAAACAGGAATAAAATTAGGTAGGGGAATAAATTGACGACTTTGAGATTCTAACTCTATTTCTAAAAATTCATCTAATAGATAAACTCGTAAGTAAGCTAGAAAAATGTAAGGTCTTTGATTCAGTATTTCCTCAAATGCTGCTTTTGTCCAAATTGTTAAAGTAGACAAAGCATCTAATGATTCTCTGTTGTTTAACATTTGGCATAGTTCGCATTTAGCCCAAGCTTTAATTATTGATTTTGTAGAATGCTCATCAGTATTTAGCTGTTGTTTACTAGATAAAAAATCTGAACGATAATATTTTTCTTCAGATATTGAATTAATTTCTAAAGCGGTAGGAAAAAGAGCGAATCTTTGCCCCGGAGTGATAAATTTTCGGGGCATTGCTGCGATAATTTCTCCTTGTATTAAGGCTTCAATATCGAGAAGCGGTAAAGACAAAGCGGTGTAAATTACAGTTGATTCGCTCATAATTAGTTCAGTAAATCACTCAAGTCGTTAAAGTCGTCTGTTTCGTTAGTTTGGGAATCTGAGAAGAAAGCATCTAGTAATTCTTCTCTTTCAATAGTTTCTGGATCAATTTGACCAGATGGATCACTCAAAATCTCTAGCAGTAAAGGATTATTGAGAATTGAATCTCTAGCAAATTCCTGTATTTGTTCTGGAGTGAGTTGATAATATTTACACTTTTGGTAAAGTGAATATAAATCAATTAATGGTCTAATTTCTTCATCTTTTAAATCAATCCATTCTCCCCCCAATTCTTCTACTAGCTTGTTTAAGTATTTATAAGAATCAGTGTTTTTCCGAATTTTCTTACTCTTAGAACGTACTAAACAACCTCTAGTAAAATCAAATAATTCATATTCAATTAAGCGCCACATTCCTGCATATACAGAACCTAAATTTGCGTATTGTAAAACGGTGACTCCAATTTTAAACTCTTTTCCTCTTTCTTGTCCTACAATTTTGAAATTAATCCAGCCTTGATTTTTTGATTTTGGCTCAACATCAACTACATTTTCTATGATAACTTTATTTAGCTTTTCTCCGGTTGCAGTTTCTCCTTCTATGATTTGACCTTTTAAGGCTTGAAAAGCAAAACGTAAAGCATAACCAATTAGCGAATTATCTTCTAGATAGTTTTTACGTTCTGCTTGTTTTTCCCTATCTAATGCTAGTTTAAATCGCTCAAATGGATCTGATGGTAGTGTTTCTTGAAGTTTAAATTTTTCTGCACACCAGCGTAATGCTTCTCTAACTGTTGGTTTTGCTTGTTGTCCAAATTTTCTTAGTTCAGCGTCCTGAAATGGATACAGTGGATCATGAGGCTTGAGATTTTTACTTTCATAAAAGTCTTGTAGCCATACTGTAACTAATTCAACCATAGAATTACCGTTAACATAATCCAATTCTATGGGCTTGCCATTAGTATACTTTGAAATTCTATCTTTTGTACCTCCTAAAAAACCTTCTATTTGCGAACTCCATGTATCAGGAAACATGACTGTAAACATCACAACTCCTTGAGAAAGTTCTGACTGTTCAAGTGTGTCATGTAAACGCTTCACTAAAGCAGCTATAATCTGCGGAGTTCTGAACCCAGCTTCGTTAGCATCATTTAAAGCTTCTACTTCATCAAAACAAATAAAAACTGGTTTATAATCACAAACAAGTTTCAAAATTTGCTGGATATTTTTCAGAGCTTGAGCTTCTTTTTCTTGATTGGTTTTACCAAGATTTGGTAATCCCAAAGCATCAGCATCAGATGCGGCTAATTCATCACCTGACAACCATTTTAGAGCAAAATAAGCTTGACTTTGTGAGAGTGTCCATAAAATTGCACGGACAAGATAAGGATCTGTGTTAGGTTTGGATTTGAGAACTTCTTTCGTGAGTTTATCTAATAAATCCCTCTTATTAGCAGACCATGTTCGATGCACCTTATCAAACTTTTCTAATAGTGCTTGTGGTGAAAGATTGGGAGCATTTGCACTGATATTTTTAAAGCCTTCATTAGCCATTGCAGCCGCTACTTCTTGCAACTGCATAACCTCTTGACTACCAATTTTGCTCAGACTGTCTATTAATATTTGCTGAGTTTGATAATCAATGAGATTTACATCTGTATAGTTATTTCCACCACAATAGATAAAGAAAGCATTCCCATCACGTTGTATTTTCCGGTGAATGCGCCGCAGAACATGAGTTTTACCAGTTCCATATTGAGCAGTAATCAAAATTGATGTGACTTTATCCTTACTCTGCTCGCTGTTACGTACTAGGTCAATGGCTTGAAAAACCATGTCTGAAACACGAGCATTTAAGGTAGGAACATCGAGAAATTCTTGTTCCCAAATATCTTGCTCTTTAACTATGCCTGCATTGACAAAGGGATTATCATTGGCAATAGCAGCATCAAGGGCTTCTCTTGGAGAAATAGCAGAGTTGTTCATAATGATCTTCACAAATTTTGAGATAGTAGAAACACTGAGAAAGAATTATGAATTTAGCAGCTTGACGTAGTAGCGCAGTCCAGCACCAGGAATAGTTAATGAATCTTGGCGTTTATCAGGAGTAATATCTGGCATTTCCCCAGCCATTAGCTGTATAAGGTCGTTACCTTGCATTTCTAACAGCCAGGTATTGAAATTTTCACGGCTGACACGCTCCCCTATTTCTCTCCTGATACGATAAATTTGGACTAAACCATCTAAGTTGTGGTTCTTGTTAAGCTTGTCGTGCACTTCTAGCACTACAGATTTAAATTCGTCATAAGAAGATATTAGCGCGATTTTAACAGCACTATCTGCTCCAGCAGGTTGAATGACTGCGGGGGTTTGAGCGATCCAACGTAGCAGTGCATTAGCCGCCCAAGTGCCGACTATTGTTCCCTCAAATTTGAATTTACCACTCCGCAAGCCATCACCTAAAGCCTGTAAACCCTTGTCAGAGGTGAGTTTGTAGCCTGTTTTGGTAATTTTGAGTGCACTAATTTCTTCTAACTCTTGTAAGACACTCTGATAGTCCCCCATTTTCTGACCTTTGGAAACTACCCGCTTGGTAAATTGTCCTTTTTTTACCTCTTTTTCATGCGCTCCTAAATCCCACAAAGCAAGCAGTAAGCGAGTTTTAGCCATTGTAGTATCAAAATTTTTCTGATTGGAACTCATATTTTGTTACCTAAATTTTGCTGGTTATGATTATGATATTGTGTTTTTTCGATTATCTACATTGAAGAATTATTTTTTATTGACCAAATTTTTAATAAGAATATCTAAGTTAAATTATAGAAATTTATCAATATTTAAATAAATGTCTCTATTTCTGTTACAGGTTCAATTAGTTTGTTTTTTTTACATAAAGTTTTGATTAAGTTTTCAAGAATTTCCGAAAAACAACCGTATTTTTACCATTATTTATTAATTTGAATTTTCTTTCATCAGAGAATATTCACCATATTGCCAAAAAGCACGAAAAAAGCAAAATTTTTGATTACTTCGCTAAAATAACTTTACTGAATTTTAAATGTAGAAACTTTCCATATAACATCTCTGTCAGATTTTATAAATTGCATTTTTGAATGTTTAAAATATTTTGTCTTTTTATGATGTTTCTTCTATTCCTCAAGATAGAATTAATCATCAGATGTAAATCGAAAATTTATCCTAAAGCATGAAATTAATTATTAAACTTATATCTACTTTCTAAGTAAAATAAGTTGATTTTGACTAAAAACAACGAAATATAGTCTTTTTTGATAAAAATGTATTTATTCATCCATTAGCTAGAATTTAAAGTTGTCTGATAAAATCATCTATCAATAGAAAGAATAAAGGAGAAAATAGAAATAATTAATTTAATAACACTTTAATCAATATTTAGCTAAAAATATAATTAATTGCCTATAAATCAAAAGGAAAATATAGCCAAGTGTAGCTGTAAATTATAATGCCATATTTTCTAATTTAAAACCAGTGTTATTACTCACTATCAATTAAGTCAAAATCTAGTGAAATTAACACGAAATCGGCCAAATTGTGCAAATTCACTACCAAAGGAAGGATTATCATGACACGAGCAATCAGAAATTTAGTTGTTGTGATTACAGGTGCATCAAGCGGTATTGGACGGGCTACAGCACTGGAATTTGCTAGACAACGAGCTACGGTGTTATTAGCTGCCAGACGAGAAGGAGCTTTACAAGATGCGGTTCAACAATGCGATCGCTTGGGGGGAACGGCTATTGCTATCCCTACGGATGTGAGAAATGAGTCAGCAGTACAAAATCTGGCACGTCAAGCAATTGAAAGGTTTGGTCGTCTTGATGTATGGGTAAACAACGCTGCTACTAGCGCATTTGGACGATTTGAACAGATTCCTACAGCAGCATTTCGCCAAGTCCTAGAAACTAATCTTTTTGGTTATATTTATGGTGCTCGTGCGGCTTTACCTCATTTCCGCGAACAGGGAAGCGGGACTTTAATCAATATCTCTTCTGTGGTTGGTGTCACTGGTCAACCCTACACTACCCCCTATACTATCAGTAAATATGCAATTCGCGGACTTTCTGACTCGTTGCGAATGGAACTATATTTAGATAATGCTAGAGATATTCATGTCTGCACAGTTTTACCCGCATCTATTGATACGCCAATTTTTCAACACGCCGCTAATTATACGGGTAGAGAAACTAAAGCTATGACTCCGGTTTATCCAGCCAGACAGGTTGCTGAGGCTATTGTTGGCTTGGTGGAAAAACCCCAGCGAGAAATTATTGTCGGTCAGTCTGCTTATGTGCAAATTTTACAAAAAACTTTGGCACCGGATTTATACGAGCGTGTGATGGCCAGACAAGTAGATCAGGATCATTTCCAAGATTATAAACCAGCAGCGATTAAAGATGGAAATGTATTTGAGCCGATGTTGGATTATTCGGGAATTAGTGGTAATTGGTTGGGAACTGAAGCTATTACTACTACTGATGTTTGGGAAATGGCTAAACAAGCAGCGCAAAGAATGGGTATTCCCCTTTCTTAGATTGAGTTCACAAATAAGGTTAGAGGCAGGAGGCAGGAGGCAGGAGGCAGAAGGCAGGAGGTAAGGAGGTTAATTAATCAATATTTTACCCTTGTCTATCTGCATAGTTATTTCCGGCATAATGACTTTTAAATGTAGAGGCGTTCCCCGGAACGTCTTTACAAGGGTTTTGAGGTGATGTAATTTTGAAGTGGAAAATCAGCAACATAAAATTAATGTTTCCTGCGCCACACTGAACGCAGTTTTTCCTACTGTATGATAGAAAAATAGTAGAGTTGTGATTGGGGTGACGATGACCGAGCAAAACGACGCTAAACCAACAACAGAAAAGAATGATCAGTTAGATAAAAACTCTTTAACTAAAAATCTAGCTGATGTTTGGAATAAAACTACATCGGGAATAACATCAGGAATAACTAAGTTAATGCCTGTAAACCAAGTTGCCCAAAAATTGGAACAATGGTTTAGTGTAAGTGATAGTCAAGTGGCGGAAATTCTAGCAACTATCCGCGCTGAGTTACCCACAACAGAAGCATTACTGTTAGGAAAAACCCAATCTGGTAAAAGTTCCCTTGTGCGGGGACTGACAGGAGTTTCCGCCGAAATTGTCGGTCAAGGTTTTCGTCCTCATACCCAACATACACAACGCTATTTTTACCCTGCCAATGATTTGCCTTTATTGATTTTTACTGATACTGTAGGATTAGGGGATATAAATCAAAATACAGAAGAAATAATTAAAGAGTTAATTTTAGATTTAGAACAAAAGACTAAGACCGCCAAAATTTTAATTTTAACTATTAAAATCAATGATTTCGCTACAGAAACTTTACGCCAAATTACAGAAAAATTACGTCAATCATTCCCAGAAATTCCCTGTTTATTAGCAGTAACTTGTTTACACGAAGTTTATCCGCCAGAAATTACCGATCATCCCGATTATCCGCCAAATTTGACAGAAGTACAACGGGCATTTACAACGATTCAACAGGATTTTAGTAAATTGTGCGATCGCTCGGTGCTGATTGACTTTACACTCGAAGAAGATGGCTATAACCCTACATTCTACGGCTTGTCAGCATTACGGGACAACTTGGCCGCACTCCTTCCCGAAGCCGAAGCACAAACCATACATCAACTACTAGATAAACAAGGACGGGATAAAATCGGCAACCTGTACAGAGACACAGGCCGACGCTTAATTTTACCATTTGCCATCATGGCCGCAACCTTGGCAGCTGTCCCCCTCCCCTTTGCAACCATGCCAGTTTTAACTGCTTTGCAAGTATCAATGGTAGGAATGTTGGGGAGAATATATGGTCAAACATTGACAGCATCTCAAGCGGGGGGTATATTGAGTGCGATCGCTGGTGGATTTTTTGCCCAAGCCGTAGCACGAGAACTAATCAAATTAATCCCAGGTTTTGGCAGCGTGATTGCCGCATCATGGGCAGCAGCTTACACATTCGCATTAGGTGAAGGCGCTTGTGTTTACTTTGGTGATATTATGGGAGGCAACAAACCCGACCCCCAAAAAATTCAAACCGTCATGCAAGAAGCATTTGAAAATGCCAAACAAAGATTTAAAAATATCAAAAGTTAGAACAGGGAACAGGGAACAGGGAACAGGGAACAGAGTGAAAACTTCGGCGTTACTGATTTTTGGGATGAAGAAAATTTTGCATACATTCAAAACCCTTGTATGAACGTCAAGGAACGTCTCTACACTCAAAAAACATCCCGCACTTATGCAACGCCAAAACTTCTTATAGTTAAAAATGAGTAATAAGTGATTACATTCGGGGTTATCATCCTGTAAATCCTTAAATCCTGGACATCCTGATTCAGACATTTTCCCCGGCCACAAATATAGTATATTCGCAATGTCGTTAAATTTAAGGAAAATTGGGAATGAGCGCAGCAGCAGATCCCGTAAAATTGATGAAGCAGGAAGTTGGTAAAGCCGCCGCCAATTTGGTAAAATCTAATTCAATTGTCGGTCTAGGTACGGGGTCAACCACAGCTTACACCATCCAATTTTTAGGGGAACGCCTCAAATCAGGTGAATTGCAAAATATTGTAGGTATTCCAACCTCATTTCAGTCAGAAGTGCTGGCCAAAGAATACGGTATCCCCCTCACCACCTTAGACGCAGTAGACCATATTGATATCGCTATTGATGGTGCGGATGAAGTAGACCCCCAGAAAAATTTGATTAAAGGTGGTGGTGCAGCCCATACCCGTGAAAAAGTGGTAGATTATTTAGCATCACGGTTTGTAGTCGTAGTTGATAGCGGTAAATTAGTTGACCGTTTAGGTGCGGTTTTTGCTGTCCCTGTAGAAGTAATACCCATGGCCATTACCCCTGTGATGAATGCAATTAAAAAACTAGGAGGTAAACCAGAGTTACGCATGGGTGTAAAAAAAGCCGGACCCGTGATTACAGACCAAGGTAATATGGTAGTTGATGTGAGATTTGATAGCATTGACGACCCCGTAAACCTGGAAAAAACCTTAAATAATATTCCAGGTGTATTGGAAAACGGCATTTTTGTTAATTGTACAGACGTGGTTTTAGTCGGGGAAGTTGTAGACGGTAAACCAGTAGTTAGACAATTTTAGATTTTAATATTTGTAGGGTGGGCATTATTTGATTAAATTTTGCATCAAAGTGAATTATCCTCAAAAATGCCCACCTGCTTATATTGCAAAAATCTATTTTATTAATAGAAAACACTATAAAAAAACTCATGAATATTGATTCAGAAAACCATCTGAAAACAGACAAAATTTAAAAATAATGTTATAATTAATATTGTATTTTTAACTATCATCTATCACTGATTTTACTGATGTTATACAGACGCTTTGGACGCACAGAATTACAAATGCCCATGTTTTCCTGTGGGGGTATGCGCTATCAGTTTAAATGGCAAGATGTACCAATAGCAGATGTTCCAGCCGATAAGCAAGCAAATTTAGAAGCAACAATTCGGCGTTCATTGGAATTAGGAATTAATCATATTGAAACGGCCAGGGGTTATGGTAGTTCAGAGATGCAGTTAGGGCAAATTTTACCAAAATTACCCCGTGAAAAATTGATTGTACAAACTAAAGTCAGACCAGAAGCAGATGCGAAAGAGTTTCTTCAGACTTTTGAAAAATCTTTATCCTATCTTCAGTTAGATTATGTTGATTTATTGGGTTTGCATGGTATTAATAATGATGAATTTCTAGGTTATAGTTTGCGTCCTGGTGGGTGTTTGGATGTGGCTAAAAAATTACAAGCAGAAGGAAAAGTGAGATTTATTGGCTTTTCTACTCATGGTGCAACTGAAGATATTGTAAAAGCAATTAATACAAATCAATTTGATTATGTGAATTTACATTGGTATTATATTAATCAATGGAATTGGCCAGCCATAGAAGCAGCTACAAAATTAGATATGGGTGTATTTATAATTAGTCCTTCTAATAAAGGGGGAAATTTATATGCACCACCACAAAAATTAGTTGATTTGTGTTATCCTTTGAGTCCGATGGTGTTTAATGATTTATTCTGTTTAAGTCATCCCCAAGTACATACTTTAAGTATAGGTGCAGCAAGACCAAGTGATTTTGATGAACATTTAAAAACTTTGGAATTATTAGACAACGCGGACGAAATTCTACCCCCAATTATCGCACGTTTGGAAGAAGAAGCGATCGCATCTTTAGGTGCAGACTGGGTGAAAACTTGGGATACTCACCTCCCCACTTGGGAAGAAACACCAGGACAGGTGAATATTAAACTCATTTTATGGTTATGGAATTTAGCGATCGCTTATGATTTAGTAGATTATAGTAAAATGCGTTACAATCTTTTAGGGAATGCTGATGATTGGTTTCCTGGTAATAAAGCCGATAAACTTGACCAAATTAATTTAAGTGCGTGTCTTTCCCGTAGTCCCCAAGCTGCAAAAATACCCCAAATATTAGCACAAGCACATCAATTATTAGCAGGTACAGAAGTTAAACGTTTATCCCAAAGTTAGGGAACTCTTAACAGGGAACAGGGAACAGAAAAATAATGTGTGTAATTTATTTTGCCAAATTACTCATAAGCTAAAACTGAAGTTCCCCCTTTGACAAAAGGCGTATGCTGTGCATAGCAAGGAGTTTCAAGATTGGCAGTGAGGATTTACTGGGTACAAATCAGGGAAACCCCAAGCAAATCTAAAGCCCGTTGTTGCACTTTTGTGGGTTCAGT
>DATGXB010000149.1:0-14079 GCA_035299225.1 Nostocaceae cyanobacterium
CTAAAACCCCTACCTGATAAGGATTTTCAGGATTTTTATTAAAAAAATCCTTATTTAGACTTGAAAATTGATAAAAGCCTTTATTTACAAGGTTTTCAAGCTATCTAGACTAATGTTTAGCATAACAAGAACTGAAGAACCGATTATTCCTGAACGAGAAAAGCAAGTTTTAAAGGATATTGCTACTCATCTTAATTATAAATCTACTGTTTATCAAGATTGGGGTTTTGCTAAAAGGGGAGGTCGGGGTTTAGGAATTAGTGCTTTATTTTATGGTCAAAGTGGTACGGGTAAAACTCTAGCGGCGGAAGTTTTAGCTAGAGAATTTGGTTTAGATTTATATCGAATTGATTTGAGTGCAACTGTGAGTAAATATATTGGTGAAACTGAGAAAAATCTACGGCGAATTTTTGATGCTGCGGAAACGGGAGGTGCGGTATTATTATTTGATGAGGCTGATGCTATTTTCGGTAAACGCACGGAGGTAAAAGATAGTCATGACCGCCATGCTAATGTGGAGGTGGCTTACTTACTCCAGCGTATGGAGGCTTACCAAGGTCTAGCTATTCTGACTACTAATCTTAAAGATTCTTTAGACCAAGCTTTTACCCGACGTATCCGGTTTATTGTGCAGTTTCCTTTTCCTGATGTCAAAGCTAGAAGGGAAATTTGGCAACGTGCTTTCCCTGGAGAAACTCCTATTGATGGTTTAGATTTTGACAAACTGGCTAAACTTAATGTTTCTGGTGGGAATATTCGTAGTATTGCTTTAAATGCTGCTTTTTTAGCTGCTGAGAATGGAGGGATTTTATCTATGTCTCATCTGGTTCTTGCTTGTCAAAGAGAATATATTAAAATGGGACGTTCTTTTACAGAGGCAGAATTTAAGGACTGGGTGTAGATTAATTTTTAATGATTATAATTAAAAGGATAAAAATAATTAAGTAAAGCTATGAACATAGAATTATATAATCAGGGGTTAGAAAAGGTTAAGCAAGAAGATTATACTGGGGCAATACAGGATTTTACCCAAATTTTACAAGAAGATCCTTATTGTATCAGTGCTTATTTAAAAAGGGGTTTGGCTTATTATGAGTCGGGGTCTTTTTTGCAGTCTGTTAATGATTATACTCAGCTTTTAAAGTTGGATGCGGAAAATACAGAGGCTTATTATTATCGGGCTTTAGCTAGGTTGGCTTTGAAAAATTTGCCTAGTTCTTTGGAAGATGTGGAAAAGGTGTTGCGTCTTGATTCTAAGTTTGCGGGGGCTTATGATTTAAAGGGGACGATTCGCCGGAAGGAGGGGTTAATACATGAGGCGATCGCACTTTTCAAAAAAGCGGCAGAATTATATCTAGAACAGAAGGATGCAGAAAATTGTCGTCTCTGCATGGAAAAGATTAAACAACTCCAACCCAAAGACTATTCAAAACCTGAAGCAAAACCCAATGCAACCATACCTGTAGTTACTACCAAAGACTATTTTGTGCAACTACTCCAAAAAGCGGAACAGGGGGACACTCAAGGGGCAATGGCGGATATTAACTGGATTTTACAGGCAGACCCCAAAGATGCAAAGGCATATTGCTGTCGGGGGGTGGTGCGGTGTAAGATTGGGAATTATCGAGATGCGATCGCAGATTTTAACCAAGCATTGCAATTAAACTTCCAAGATCCTATTGTTTATCGTAATCGGGGTAAAGCTCGTTCGATGTTGGGAGATCATCAAGGTGCATTAGCGGATTTTAGTCAAGTTTTAAAAATGCAGCCTGAAGATGCTTTAGTTTATACCGCCAGAGGAAATACACACCGAGCGATGGGTAATTATTTGGTGGCTATTGAAGACTATACCAAAGCATTGCAGATTAATCCCCATGATGCTCAAGCATACTATAATCGGGGTATTGCCTACACCTTATTAGAAGAAATGCCCCAGGCGATCGCCGATTATCAAAAAGCTGCTAGTATTTATTGTGAAAAAGAAGATTGGGAAAATTATCAACAAGTCTTAAATAGTTTACAGAAAATTCAATCATCTAGTCCAGAAATTGCCAATCAAAGAGCAAATACTTTACGTCAAAAACTTTTACGTTTGGTTGGGGGACAATGGGCAATAGCTGAACGACTAATTCAACAACAACGTGATTATTTACCAGGAATGGGAGAAGATTGGTATATCCAAAGAGTAATTGACCAATTAGAACATGATAGAAATAATAGTTAGATTCTATTGATATATACAGCATATTTCAGGTAAATGAGGTACAAATTTTTGGAACAAACCCTTATACCAAGAGACTTTCAACCCTGTTCCCTGCTGTAATATCAAAAAAAATGTAGAGATGTTAAATATAAGCACCTCTACAGCTAAATTTATCTTTGGATTTAGGGATGTTAATTAACTATCTTTCTTGTAAAATTTCCAAGTAACTTTCTAGTTGACTTTCCACATCTTGGCGGTCTTCAGCATCAGGACGTAAGCTTAAGTAGGTTTGTAAATCACGCACGGCTGCATCTATGTCACCGTTAGCGATGCCAGCAATAGCACGGTTTTGATATAAATCGGCATTTTCTGGATCAAGTGCGATCGCCTGATTTAAGTCTGCTATAGATGCCGCTATTTGTCCTATTTCATACAGTAAAATAGCCCGATTTGCTAAAACTAAAGGTTGATTAGCATCTAACATCAAAGCTTGATTATAATCAGATAAAGCCGCATCTAATTCTCCTAACATTTCTAGCACTTGAGCGCGAGCAACTAAAACAGAAAATTGATTATTTTGCAAATCCAAAGCTATAGAATAAGCATTTATTGCTGCTTCTAATTTACCTGTATGACGATAACATTGACCAATATTTGCCCAAACTTCTGGATAAGGTGCGCTCAGTTCAATTGCTCTTTGGTAATCTTTTAAAGCTGCGGCAAAATTACCCATTTTAAAATATATATTACCACGTAAATTGTGATATTCTGAGTAATGAGGATCAATCGCAATAGCATCTGTTAAATATTGCAATGCTTGGCTAAAATTGCCAGTGAAATCATACACTTGAGCAATATTAAATAGTAACACTGAGCGATATAGTAAATGCTGGTCTGGTTGAATAACAGAATTAACTTCTTGATAGCACCATTCGCAAATTTCAATAGCGGCTTGGGGTTGACCTTGACGATGGCGAACTAATGCCATGCCATTACGATTAAAAGTAGTTTGAAATAGTTTAAATTCAGTGGGTAAATCAGTTTGTTCTAACTCTACTAATCCTTGATCTAAATATTTTTCAGCTTGGTATAAATCTTTTGTTTGTAAAGCCCGAATATACAACATTGCCAACATAAAGCAACCTTGAGATAAATACAAATGATTCTCAGTTTGCTGCATGGCATTGGTGATAATTTCTAAGGCTAATAAAGGTTTATCTAGTGCTATATAGCAACTATATAAAATCCCTGAAATTGCCCAAAGTCTATCTATATCTTCTGGATAATTGCGCTTTAATTCTGCAAAAGCATCTTGAGCATATTCTAAAGCATCCTCATAAAATCCTCTACGGGTATAGAGATGAGCCGCTTTAATTTGATATTTCAATGCTACTTCTGGTTGATTACTTAACCGTAAATAATTAATTAATTTTGGTAAATGAGTTTCCTGGGCAATTAAATCATTTTCTAATTGTAGTTGTAATTCTGCTGCTAAATCAGCGATTGATGCTGGAAAAATATTTGCTTCATCTTCAGGGAGATTCAAACAAATATGTTCTCCTAAATATTGCGAATGAAATTTACCTAATACATCTTTTTGACTACATTCGGGAGAGATGGCTAATAGTAAAGTTAAATTGAGTCTTTGACGACTACGCCGCATTAATTCCCCAAAAAAAATTCGCACTAAACCGCCAGAATAATCAAAGCAATCGCACGCAATCACAACACGAGAAATTTGGCATCTTTCAAACCAAGAAAGTAGGAAATTAATCACGCCATGAATAATCCGAAAAGCCCGATCTGCCGGATAGTTGCGGATTTGTTCTTGTTGGGGAGAGATATCAGTTAAACAAGGATATCTCACAGTAATTATTCTTTGCCATTCGGGAACAACTCTAGTTAATTCATAATCATGTTTGATAATTAAATCTGGTGCTATAGCTTGGACTTGAGGTAGCAAATTAATTAATAATTCACTTAACCCTGCCCAAGGTCCTGCTTCATGGCGATCGCATCTCACTAACCAAGCTTGTGCTGATGAATTTTGATTCAATATATCCTGTAAATATTTCTGGCGAAATTGTCCAGCATTTGCTTCTAAAACAATAACTTTACCAGGTGCTAAATCCATAAAATTTTACCTACTTCTTGTTATTTTTAAAAAAGCTCCGTATCCACAACCCAAAACCTAAACTTTGGGGAATGGCAACAATAAACATTATCAACAGCGCATCAATAAATTTGTAAGGATTGGCTTGATAACCTGTACTCAAAATAGAAAACAGATTGTGCCAATATTGCCACATTAAAGGTAAGGAAATAAAAATTAAAGCTGAGATTGCTGCTGTTCTTCCTACTAACCACAAAACGGCATAACAACTAATAACACGCCTTTCAGATATAGGAATATGTGATTGGTCTATGCGACGTAACCAAGGAATTACTCGCGCTAACTGATTACAAAATAAAACTTCTGTATCTTTCATTAAGTTTTTGCAGTTAAAAAAGTTGGCAAAAACAAAATAAAAATCAGTACGCAAATAAAAATAACATTGCCAGAGTATACCTAATAGATAATTTAGCAATAAAGCACGACCAAATTTAATCCATAAAGGATGGGGTGTAATCCAATGATGATTAGCAGTAAAAAACAGTAAAATTAAAATTGCTGCTGATGTAGCATCTAATATTACTCCAGCTAGAAAGGGTAAATAACGCTGACTTCTGGGTACACTCCATACTCCTGTCATGTCTGTTTCGGCTACTAATACCCACATCCGATTACTGATACCCAAACGACAGGAAATTCCCAAAGCCCTGGCTGCTATTAAGTGCGCCATTTCGTGTAAGAATAGTTTGCAACTGTCGAGAACAGTTAAAACTAAAATAGTCAGGGTAATATCTTCTTTAAATAGATAAGCATCCCAACTAGGAATAACGGTTGAGTCAAAAGCGATCGCCATTAGCGCTAAACTAATCAGCACACCGCAACCCAACAACACCGGACGACTAAAGATTTTTTGGGCAAGCGATCGCTTAAAATTAGTAAAATGATAACGAACCTTTGTTACTTGGGGAGATGAAGGAACAAAGGCAGACTGAATTAAAGAAGGTGATAGTTCAGATTGAGATGATAATAAAGGTTTAACAAAACCCTTTTTTTGCAAAACCATCAGTAAATCTTCAATATCAGGAACTTCTCCGTATTTTTCCTGATAAATTAACTTTGTCTCACCTATTGTTTTACCAACTGCCAAGTAATCCAAGATTTCCACAGCATCAAAAGGTAACACCAAGAATACGTTTGTTTCTGGATGTCCAATTACAACTTCCTCACCCTCTGATTGTCTGGTAAATGGATAAACAGCCACAAGTGCATCAGTTGTATACAACCCCATGATTCTTTCCCCAAGTAATTAAGTAGAAACCGCTACTGTAGGTAGCGGTAAAAATATACAATTTTTAGCAGTAGATAATACAGCAACACATACCGTAATAAGGGGCTGCTGTGGTCTTTAAAGTTTCCGCTTCACGAATCGCAAACTTTTTCATTGCAGGTGCTGTAGTTTTGTTTGTATTGATAGTTTTCATGGCTTTAAACTCCTAAGTGTTTTTTCAGTTGCTAAATCATGTTGAGAAGTATTTTTAGTTTCCGATAGGTAGACAGCTACATATACCGTAGTAAGCTGCTGCTGTGGTCTTTAAAGTTTCCGCTTCACGAATCGCAAACTTTTTCATTGCAGGTACTGGGGTTTTGTTTGTATTGATAGTCTTCATGGTTTTAAACTCCTAAGTGTTTTTTCAGTTGTTTTAAATTTGTTTTTCAACTGATAGTTATAGTTTTTCCCATTTGCCAAGAAATGTCCATGTAGATAAGTTAAGGAGTTAGAAAATCTCTGTTTTACTAGCAAAATAACTAAATACAGTTTGAGCGATTGGTAAAAGTTAAGGAAAGTTAAGGTTGCAAGCCTGTCAATAAGTTTTATAGTTGATTTCAGTCACTATATTGATAGAAAATCTGATTCTAGAAGCCTTGCACTGCAACCGCATCAGACTTTGTGAACAAATATTAAATTTTTTGCGTAGATTGCGTAAATTATTTAAATATCCCTGATAGATTGCCATAGATGAATCAAACTTAAAATCAAAATCTGTCTTTATGATCAAATTCTACCCTATTTTTGATGAAAAAAGAAAATATAACGTTTACTATTTTTAAAAGTAGTAAATATCTAGAATATAGTTAAAGTTCGTCAATTTTTTTATAATCTGTCGTTGATTATTTAGTAATCTATCAGGATATCTATGGAGACAATAGACTGTCAAGAAGCTATCAAAGTAGCGGATGTAGCAGTTTTTGCTAGAACTAAAAGACATTTAAAAGATATTGAAGTAATCGTATTGAAGGAATCTTGGAAAGGACTGAAGTATGAACAAATTGCCGAAGCTTACGGTTATACAGCAGAATACTTAAAACATGATGTAGGTCCGAAGTTATGGAAACTACTTTCCGAAGCTTTAGGTGAAAAAGTCAGTAAAAAGAATTTTCAAGCAGCTTTAGAGCGTCAATGTCAGTTACAGATGAATACAACCCAACAATTCCCCTCTATATTCCCTTACAGCTTTGCGACCAAGCAGCCAATGATTATCATTTTTAACAACTAATCAAAATTAGCCATTATCAGATTAAAATAAATATGGGCTTATAAAGTTTAAGGTGTGTTATGGCTTTTGAGCAAACTATAGCAAACGTATTTCAGATGGATGAGGAAACATGGCAGCGTCATGCTCATCCTGGGAGTGTGTGGAGTCGCAACACAACTTTACCATTATTGATTTTAGCGGCTTGGAGTCGAGTTTGGTTAGGATGGTGGGCATTAATTCCATTTACATTGGCGTTATTATGGATATGGTATAATCCACGAGTTTTCCCAAAACCACAAAGTACAAATAATTGGGCTTCTAAGGCGGTATTTGGGGAAAGAGTTTGGTTAAATCGGGATGTGATGCCTGTGCCTGAACATCATTTATATGTGCCGAATATTTTAACGGCAGTTGCCTCTTTTGGCATGGTATTAGTAATTTTAGGAGTAATAAATTTAGCGATCTGGCCGACCTTATGCGGTACAATCTTGGTAATGTTGGGTAAATTATGGTTTATTGATCGGATGGTGTGGCTTTACCATGATATGCAAGACAAACATCCACAATACAAACAATGGTTATATGACAATAAAAATAATTAAAATATTTAATTAAAATACTTGGGAATGAACGAAGAAACTTTAAAAACAATATTAAATAATTCTCCTGTTGGTACTGTCTTACCAGCGATTGCAAATTTGAATTTACCCAATTGGTGGTTAGCAGGTGGGGCAGTCAGAAATACAGTTTGGCGGTCAATTTTTCGTCAGGAATGCCAATTATTTATCAAAGATTTTGACATTGCTTTTTTTGATTTAGCGGGAAATCGTGAACAAGAATTAACAGCTAAAGCTTCTCTTCAAGCCCAATTTCCAGAATATCAATTTGATGTGAAAAACCAAGCCAGCTTTTCTCGATGGCGTGCGGGTTTGAGGCTTTATTCTAGTACGGAAGATGGGATTAAAGATTGGTTACATACGGCTACGGCTGTGGGTGTACGCTTGAATTTAGATCAAGATTGGCAATTTTTTACGCCTTATGGTTTAGATGATTTATTTAATGGGGTTGTTCGTCCGACTCCTACACATATTCATGACCCAAATGCTGAGAAAAAAGCCGCCAGTTTTTTAGAAAATTGTGCTTGTTTAAAGTTAGTAGAAAAATAGATATAAAATTCATCCTTGCATTGTTTTTTGTACTAAGTAATTAACTAATTGTTCTCCTGCTGTGTCAATGTGTTTTTTCAGTAATTTGATGGCTGTTTTGCTATCTTGTTGTTGACAAGCGGCTAAAATTTGATAATGTTCTTTTTGGGATTTTTCTTGATAATCTGTCTGTGTTAATTGTACTCGCACATAGCGATCGCAATTTATATGTAAAGTTTTGATCATCCCCAGCAGTCGCGGACGTGCAGCATTAGTATAAAGTGTTTCGTGAAATTCCCAATTAAGTTTGGCTAGTGTACCCGCTTCTGTGGCTTGATCACTGGCTGCAAGGATTTCCGCCGCTTGTTCTAATTGTGCTTTTTCTAACTTTGGTATTGCCAATTGTAAAGCTTGTACTTCTAAAGCACTACGAATATCACAAATTTCCTGTAGTTCGGCGGCTGTTAAAGTTGATACCATTGCCCCCCGGTTGAGGTGCATCTTTACCAATCCTTCCGCTTCTAACTGTTTCAAAGCTTCCCTAACAGGAATGCGGCTAACACCGAACTGGGTAGCAATTTCATCTTGTCTCAAAGATTGTCCTTCTTGAAAAATACCCTGTAAAATCGCTTCCCGTAAAGCTTCAGCGATTAAATCGGAAGTGCTGCGTTGTTGAATGTTGATGGCTAGATTTTGTAGGTTCATGCTAGAAGCAAGAGGCGGAATTTTTCTATCTTTATTTTATATTGTATGCAATTCTTTCAAAAATGTATACAATCTTTTGAATATTGTATACAATATCCAATGTAAGTTAATTCATCAAGCCTAATTAACCAATCTTACGAGAATACAGTTATGAGCCAGCAAACTGATAGAATCATTATTTTTGATACCACACTGCGGGATGGTGAACAGTCACCGGGTGCAACTTTGAATGTAGAGGAAAAATTAGCGATCGCTCATCAACTGGCGGTGCTGGGAGTGGATATAATAGAAGCGGGTTTTGCTGCGGCTAGTCCGGGAGATTTTGAAGCGGTTAAAACCATTGCCGAACAAGTGGGAAAATCAGGCGGTCCGGTGATTTGCAGTTTAGCGCGAGCATTACGTCAAGATATTCAAGCGGCGGCTGAAGCCTTGAAACCTGCGGCACGTCCGCGTATTCACACCATGATATCAACTTCGGATATTCATCTCAAATATCAGTTAAACAAATCCCGCAGCGAAGTTTTAGCCATTGTCGAGGAAATGGTAGCTTATGCTAAATCCTTTGTGGAGGATGTAGAATTTTCACCGATGGATGCAAGTCGCTCAGATCGAGAATTTTTATATCAAGTTTTAGAAACAGCGATCGCCTCTGGTGCAACTACAATTAATATTCCCGATACCGTCGGCTACTGCACACCCAAAGAAATGGGTAATCTGATTCAGGGAATACGCAGCAATGTACCTAATATCAATCAAGTCATTCTCTCAGTTCACACCCAAAATGATTTAGGTTTAGCCACAGCCAACACCTTAGCAGCCATTGAAAATGGAGTTCGTCAAGTAGAATGTACCATTAACGGTATTGGTGAAAGGGCTGGAAACGCCGCACTAGAAGAAATTGTCATGGCTTTACAGGTGCGGAAACATTATTTTAACCCCTACTTTAACCGTCCCATTGATTCCGACGCACCCCTGACCAACATTAAAACCCAAGAAATTTACAAAACTTCCAGCTTGGTATCTCAGCTGACTGGAATGTTAGTCCAACCAAATAAAGCCATTGTTGGTGCTAACGCTTTTGCTCACGAGTCGGGTATACACCAAGACGGAGTAATTAAATATCGCCAAACTTACGAAATTATGGAAGCCTCAACCATTGGTTTACCAGAGAATCGTATAGTTTTGGGTAAGCATTCAGGAAGAAACGCTTTTCGCACCCGGTTAAAAGAATTAGGTTTTGAGTTAAATGAAGACGAATTAAATCAAGCCTTTCACCGCTTTAAAGAAATAGCTGACAAGAAAAAAGAAATGTCAGATTGGGATTTAGAAGCGATCGTCCGCGACGAAACCCAGATCAAAATTGCAAGGGGTTTTCAACTCGAACACATACAAGTAATTTGTGGTGACTGTACACGACCCACCGCAACTATTACAATTGTTACTCCAGATGGTCAAATTCTCACTGATGCCTGTGTGGGAACTGGCCCTGTAGATGCAGTTTATCAAGCTATTAATAAATTAACAAACATTCCTAATCAATTAATTGAGTTTTCTGTACAGTCAGTAACAGCCGGAATTGATGCACTGGGAACTGTCAACGTGCGCTTAGAATATGCAGGACAGATTTTCTCTGGACAAGCATCAGATACAGATATAGTTGTGGCTGCTGCTTATTCCTATATTAATGCTTTAAACCGCCTCCATCGTTATCTACAAAATCACCCACCTTTAGCAGTTGTAGAGGGTTAATCAATTAATGTAGTGATTTTTTGGTAAATGGTTGGGAATTTCTTCCGGTATCATACCCAAACGCCACAAGCCAACAATAGCACGGACAGATGTACGAGTATCTGTAATAATTGGCTCTCCACTCAAAATTTCCGGGTTGCGGGTAACGTATCGTGAGACGGTTTCTTGAGGCATAGAGTTATTTACTCGGTAGGCCATGCTTTTAGTTTATCAATATATTTGGGTTGTACTTGGGAGCGATCGCCTACGGCGGGCGTTTCGCCATCACCGTTCGCGAAGCGTCCCGAAGGGAAGGTGGGCGTTTCGCCATCGCTTTTAATGTGGGTGATGTGCGATCGCTATAAAGCGGGCGTTTCGCCATCAGCTACACCCTTGCGTTTCGCCATCGCATTCGCAAAATTTACGCATATAACAACTGATTTATAATCTCCTTAGCAGTCAAGTTACTGACGAGAATACCGATCCGTTGTGCTACTTCATAAGCATTTTTCTGAGGTACGATAATAATCCCACAATGTTGTTTTTCTTCCTGTATATATTGAAGATGTAATTGCTCAAAATCAACACGATTATGTGTGAGAATACATCTACCTAAAGAAGTTGCAAATTCAAGCTGTTCACTATCAGTTTTACCCAATGCAGTTTGTTCAGGAACTGTTGTCACATCAAAACCACGCGATCGCAGCAACGTCGCAACTAAGGCGGACATATCCTCACACCCAAAGCAGCTTTTACAGTTGGATGTACCAAGTCATCAGGAACTTGGTTTCGCTCAATATACTGATTGATTTCTGTTTGATGGTCAAGATAGAAGCTCAAAGCATCAAACACTTGTGCTAAGGTCAGATGGGGTAAATGGTTGGGAATTTCTTCCGGCATAATACCCAAACGCCACAAGCCAACAATAGCACGGACAGAGGTACGAGTACCTGTAATAATTGGCTCTCCACTCAAAATTTCCGGGTTGCGGGTAACATAGCGTGAGACGGTTTCTTGAGGCATAGAGTTATTTACTCAGTAAAATCGGCCTTATTTTTAGTTTATCAATATATTTGGGTTGTACTTGGGAGCGATCGCCTACGGCGGGCGTTTCGCCATCGCTTTTAATGTGGGTGATGTGCGATCGCTCTTGATGTGGGGTGATGTGCGATCGCCTGTTTAATGAGGGTGGTGTGCGATCGCTTTTAATGTGGGTGATGTGCGATCGCTTTTTGGTGTTTAGGTTTAATGCTTTACAATTAGTTAAATACTGTTGCTAAATGAGTTTTTAAGTTATCTATACTACCCCACTGTTTTATCAAATTTTCACCATTTAATGATTTAGCGGTGGTATTTCGCCAACCCCAGTCTGTTTTCATTACCTCTCTATCAAGGGGAATACGACTAATATCATTGAAATCAGCAACCCAATGAACCTTAACCCATCGAATGATACCCCATTCACCTGTGTCCCATTGGGGTTTATCTTCACTTCCTTCATTAACCAGTTCAACTACGTGAGTCAAGTACCGTTCATGTTCAGGAGGCCTTTGAGAAAGGATAATTAAAGATCCTTTTGGTAACTTCAAGGCGTGATTATCTACACGTTCACTATCACTATCTTCATTCTTTTTAAAGTTCAATGGAAAATACGAGCCGACAAGATAATGCTTGTATGCCCAATCACTACTATCATTGATATTTTTGATATATTCCAAACGAGTCAAATCCATAATCTTTTATTCCAGACAATGATTTAATTTCTAGCCATATATTATACATCAATTTAAAAAGCTATAAATAACAAAGACTCTTTGAAGAGTCTTCGCCAAAAAATGAGTTTTTGGTATTCAGAACGTCTTTACCGGAATTTCCACGACCTCAAAGGGTAACGGGATGTCATACTATAATATATGTCTGCTGCATCCTTTATGTATTTATGATACTGCGTAGTTTTAATCTGGTCAAGATGCAAATACATCAAGAGGACATGGCATTGCCATGTCCCTACGTATATATGAGGGTTTTTATTGGTGTGATAGCAAAATAGCTAAGGAAATAGATAAATTTTTGTATTATTCTACACTTACAGCAGATTTCATTTGAGTGAGGTACTACAGATAGCAGGTAAGATGCCCGCACTACAAAAATATATTATTTTTGTCTGTACCTCATAAACCTGAAATACGCTGTATAATTTGTTGATAAAATTAGCAGTAAATAATAATTATTATTACATGAAAAATAAGAATATTGTAGGGACATGGCATTGCCATGTCCTATTTTTAATGAACAAAACTTTAATAAAATATCAATAAAATTATGAACAATTATTAGTAACTCGGATGTAAATAGCTCTAGCTACTTCCCTCTCAATTGTCATGGAAGTATTATTAATTTTAATAATCAAAGCTGGGAAATTTTGTTCCACATAAATACTAGCACCTGTTTTTATGCTCATAGCAATGAGCTTTTTACGGATAGCTTCATTCTGATGATTACAAAAAGCTACTATCCCCTTCTCGCCGGGTTTGAGTAATTCTAGAGAGCAACCAATAACTGTAAAAGGAGTAAACATTGCTAGATGTATGTAGAAAAACATGAAAAAGTGAAGGATGCAAAAAGAACATCCTTCATTTATTTGTAGTTAAAACCTTAAAGTTGTAGCGGATAAAAAACTAATTAAGGTTTTATACTAAGTAAGGCTCTTGGTGGGTTTTGATTGTGCAGTTGGAACGGGGGTAGGTAACACACAATAAAGCAAAACCTTTACCTACTTGTTCATCATCCAAGAAGTTTTGATCGTCTTGGTTGATTTCACCTTCTACAACTTTACCTACACAGCTAGAGCAAGAACCAGCATGGCAAGAAAAAGGTAATTCAATGCCTGCTTCTTCGGCTGCGTCTAAAATTGTGGTGTCTTCGTCGCACTCAATTGTAGCGTCAATGTCTTCTTTTTTGTTGATCAATCTTACTTGATAGGTAGCCATTTTCCGGTTCTCCTCAAACGTGAATAATTTTAGTTTTTCAGCCAGTTTTCGGCAGTTTTAAATTTTCCCTAACTACCTATTCTTCTGCACTGAAGAGTTAACAGAAAAATATAGCGGAGTCTGTCTAGGGAATTTGCTTCAGTTGGTTTAGTGCTAACTGAACAGAGAAAATATCTATAGTTTATTGTTTCTCAAATTCTCAATTGTGTTAGCTACAAGGAACACCATTTGGTGTGCAATCGCCAGCTTTAAAAGACTTGCCACAACCACAGGTATCTGTCGCATTAGGATTGATGAATTTGAAACCGCTTTCCATCACTCCTTCGACAAAATCAACTACTACTCCCTGAAGTAATGGTGCACTTTTGGGATCAACGTAAACTAATACGCTGCCTTGTTGAATGACTAAATCATCTGGTTCGGGTTTGCTGGTGACTTCTAAACCGTATTCGTAGCCATTGCAACCACCACCTTTAACGGAGATGCGAATACCTTTAGTGTTATTTTCACCTTCCGAAGCCGAGCCCCGGATGAAAGCCCGCAAACGAAATTCTGCTTTTTCTGTTAAAGTAACAGTCATGATAATTTCCTGTTCTGTAGCGAGTATGTGGAAGGAGGCAGGGGGGCAGGGGGCAGGAGGCAGGGTGGGGGTGATAAAGAG
>DATGXB010000150.1:0-24129 GCA_035299225.1 Nostocaceae cyanobacterium
AGGGTAAAGGGAAAATAACGAAGTAATTATTATATATTCCTCCTGCCCCCTGCCTCCTGCCTCCTGCCTCCTGCCTCCTGCCTCCTGCCTCCTGCCTCCTGCCCCCCTGCCCCCTGCCCCCTCCTAACCATTAACAAAACAACTTAATCGTTATAATTCTGAACATGGCAACTACTGAGCGCAAACCGCTACTGTTGGATTTTGAAAAGCCGTTAGCAGAACTGGCTACCCGAATTGAGCAGATTCGGCAACTGGCAGAAGAAAATGGTGTTGATGTTTCTGGTCAAATTCGCCAATTAGAAACCAGAGCAACACAATTGCGTGAAGAAATTTTTAATAGTTTAACACCTGCCCAACGGCTGCAAGTGGCTCGTCATCCTCGCCGTCCTAGCACTTTGGATTATATTCAGGCAATTAGCGATGAATGGATGGAGTTACATGGCGATCGCTCTGGGGGTGATGATCCGGCTTTAATCGGTGGGGTCGGTCGCTTGAGTGGTCAGCCTGTGGTGATGTTGGGTCATCAAAAAGGACGTGATACTAAAGATAATATTGCTCGTAACTTTGGTATGGCTACCCCTGGCGGTTATCGTAAGGCGATACGCTTAATGGAACACGCCAATAAGTTTGGGATGCCGATTTTAACCTTTATTGATACACCAGGCGCTTTACCGACAGTGATTGCAGAAAGACAAGGTGCAGGAGAAGCGATCGCCTATAATTTACGGCAAATGTTCTCTTTAGATGTACCAATTATTTCGACAGTGATTGGTGAAGGTGGTTCTGGTGGTGCTTTAGGGATTGGCGTATGCGATCGCCTATTAATGTTTGAACACTCTGTTTACACCGTCGCTACTCCCGAAGCCTGCGCGGCCATCCTGTGGAAAGATGCCAGCAAAGCACCCCAAGCGGCCATGGCCTTAAAAATTACCTCCCATGACCTGAAAAATTTAGGCATTATTGACCAGATCCTACCTGAACCCATTAGCGGTGCTCACTCTGACCCACTGCAAACAGCTACCACTCTTAAAGAATCTCTATTAGATAACTTGGAGCAATTAAACCGCTTAACTGCTGCTGAACGTCGTCAACTACGTTATGACAAATTCCGGCAAATTGGCGTGTTTACAGAACTTGCTCATTAAAAATAGTTCTGAAGATTAAATGGTGCTACACCAGTGCTATAATTGCCTGTGGCTGCTTAATGATTTTTAACAATCTTCTCAGCCATAGGCATTTGTCTTGATTTGAAATATCAATCAAGATTAATCAAGCTAGTGAAGTAATTTATATTTTCTTTCACTCTCAATTAGAGAACTAAACCTGATTATCAGGTTTAAACACAGTGTTTTCAGCATTTGGAGGCAGAATTCACTGATGGCAAGTGGAATATATAACACTTGTCGGCAAAAAATCAACTTGTTTTAACCTTACTTAACCTATGAATTATGGGTTATTGGTAGCATTGGTGAAAAATCGGGAGAGTGCATGGATTTTGACCACAAACGAACAGCTCTAATTACTGGGGCTAGTAGTGGCATAGGAAAAGCGACAGCCTGTGCATTTGCTCAAGCAGGAATTAATGTTGCTTTAGTGAGTCGTTCCCAGGATAAATTAGAGGCGGTAGCAACAACCGTAGCTAAAGATACAGGAGTAGAAGTGAAAACCTACCTGATAGATTTAGCGGATGTTGCCCAAGTCAAAGCCAAAATGGAAGCGATCGCCCAAGAATTAGGCTACATAGATATTCTAGTTAACAATGCTGGTATGGCTTACACAGGTAGTTTAAGTGAAATTCCCTTAGCAGACTGGCAGAGAGTTATCAATGTCAACCTGACTAGCGTCTTTCAGTGTATATTGGCAGTGTTACCAGGAATGCGTCAACGTCACCAAGGCACAATTATCAATATTGCTTCCATTGCGGCTAAACAAGCTTTTGCTGGTTGGGGTGTATATTGCGTCAGCAAAGCCGCTTTGCTGTCACTGTCCCAAACTTTAGCACAGGAAGAGCGAGCTAATGGTATTCGTGTTACCACTATTTTTCCTGGTGCTGTCAATACAGAATTGTGGGATACAGATACAGTTAAAGCCAACTTTGACCGTTCCCAAATGTTAACGCCAGAAATAGTTGCTCAGTCAATTCTTCACACCGCCTTGTTACCAGCCGAAGCAGTAATTGAAGAATTAACCCTGATGCCTAGTGCTGGCACTCTTTAATTAGTAATTATCATTTGTCTCTCACTTAATGACTAATGACTAATGACTAATGACTAATGACTATCATCCAAACCTTAAAACAAAGATTCAAACTATGACTATTGCTAGTTCCAACGGTTCCAATGGCTCAAAATCTCCTCTGATTCCAAACTTGATAGATACTATTAATACCAGACCTGACCGCAATACCCACGATGGACGACAGCCAGATTTGCAGTTACCCAAAGAGGAACAACTGGAGCAAATGATGGAAGCCGTAAGGAATATACTAGTAGGTGTTGGTGAAGACCCAGAACGGGAAGGACTACTCAAAACACCCAAGCGCGTAGCTGAAGCTTATAGATTTCTCACCAGTGGCTATAACCAGTCTTTAGAAGAACTCCTCAATGGTGCGATCTTTGACGAAGGACATGACGAGATGGTGTTAGTCAGAGATATCAACTTCTTCAGTCTGTGTGAACATCACATGTTGCCATTTATGGGTAGAGCTCATGTTGCTTATATTCCTAATCAAAAAGTGGTAGGCTTAAGCAAGCTGGCTAGAATTGTGGAAATGTATGCTCGCCGGTTACAAGTACAAGAAAGACTAACTAGACAAATCGCCGAAGCAGTCCAAACTATTCTAGAGCCCAAAGGTGTAGCGGTTGTCATGGAAGCTACTCACATGTGCATGGTAATGCGTGGTGTACAAAAACCTGGTTCTTGGACAGTTACTAGTTCTATGATAGGTGTGTTCAAGGAAGAACAAAAAACTCGTGAAGAATTTTTGAATTTAATTCGTCACCAAGCAGCATTTTTCTAGTGTCAGGGGGCAGGAGGCAGAAGGCAGGGGGCAGGAGGCAGGAGGCAGGAGGCAGGAGGCAGGGGAATAAATAATTTTCCTTATCTTCCCCATCTCCCTCATCTTCCTTATCTTCCTCATCTTCCTTATCTTCCCCATCTCCCTCATCTCTCCTCTTTTTTGCCCTCCTGCGTCTGTACCTGCTGTAGTTTTTGAAATAACAAAGTTACTAAATCTAAATTTTTATCTCCTGGTTTATTTTCTACACCGCTAGATAAATCAATACCATCAGGCTGAATTTGACTTAAAGCCTGAGTGATATTCTCTGGTGTTAGTCCTCCAGCTAAAAACCAAGGACAACCAGGGCTAAATTGTTGTAACTTATGCCAGTCTAGAGTTTGACCTGTACCCCCTAGCTGTTGGGGATGATAGGCATCTAAAAGTAAAGTATCTACATATTGAGTATAGTTGGTTGCTGTCTGTAGTTGTTCTGGACTGCGAACCCGTAAAGCTTTGATAATTTCTACTTGGGGTAGAGTTTGGTGGAGTTGGTGGCAAAATTCCGGTGACTCGTTACCGTGTAATTGTACACCTGTGAAACCGCAAGCGATCGCACTTTCCCTAATCTCTGCTAGACTGGCATCAGCGAAAACCCCGATTTTATCAATATTTAGGGGAATTTGGCTAATTATCGTTTGAATTTGAGCTATTGTCACATAACGAGGAGAAGAGGGTACACAGATAAATCCTAGCGCCGTAGCACCCAAAGAAGCGATCGCTTTCCCTTGTTCTGCTTGAGTAATACCGCAAATTTTTACCCGCATATCATCCTAAAAATTCAAAAAGTATTGTGGTTTCTCTGAACGTAATATAATTTTTTTGGTTCAAACTAATTTTGCCATTTAGGAGAAAAAAAGTTGAATTTATCTATTTTGTTAGCAGCATCCGTTCCCGCTACACCCATTTGGAGTCCTACAGTAGCAATTATCATCAGTGTTAGCTGCTTAGTAGTGCTTTTATTAAGTTTTGCCATTAAATACCCCAAAGTCGGACCACAATTTCCTTTACTCCCTATTAGTATTCCCACTTTTATCGGCGCAATGGCTTTTGGGCACGTCATCGGTATTGGCATTGTTTTAGGATTAACCAACATTGGACGTTTGTAAGTCTGAATTTATACTCTTTCTTTAATTAGGGAAAATTCAGCCAAATTTAAACACAAAAATTAAGCGGTAGGTAAAATTTAACTTTCCTACTGCTTTTTTACTGTTTTCATCCCATTACTAGCTCAATTTAATTTTCAATTTTTACATTCTTAACCTTCCCTTTGAGAGAGGATATATCTAGTTAACAAACACAATATAGATATAGCCATTTTTAGGAATGGAATTAAACATAACTTTTGCAGGAGGAAAAATTATACCAATTTGAACAATGATTGCGGTAAATAGATTCACAGAAACCGTACTCAAATAAGGTTTTTTCATCCAAAATCTAAAATCCAAAATCCAAAATGGTATAACTATGATGCTATCAATATTGTTAACACTTCAACCCACAGTTCCTAATACTGGTACTACATGGAACTGGGCAGGAACACCGATAATTATTGGTGCTTGTCTATTAACTTTATTAATTGCTGGGCGGACAATTCGCTATCCTCATGTGGGTGCAAAAATGCCTTTACCTTTTCCGGCACTGTTTAATCATCCTAGTGTGGGTACATTTTTAGCGTCTATGAGTTTTGGCCATATTATTGGTGTGGCTGCTGTTTTAGGATTAACTAATCTTGGCATTCTTTGAACAACAAGGTTGTAAAAGCACATAGAAAACAATCTCTCTATGTGCTCAAATGCTTGTATAATTCAACCAATAGGATCTCTTCATTTAAAATCTAAAATTCAAAATCCAAAATGGTACTATCTGTAATTAGTTTGGGCGATATTGCGTAAAAAGCTAAAGAAGAAATACACTGTTTTATAAGTAATCCAGCGAATAGGCTTAAGAAAACAGCCGAATATCAAATTATGCGCCTTCTGTCCAGTGGGGGGATGACAGTGATACACAAGCATTAAAAGTGGCAATAATAAAGCATAAACTATAAAAGTTGGTAGTAAGGAAATATTTTTAGCCAGCTTGCGGATTTCGATTTCCCCGTGTGAGAGACTTCCTGTATTGATTGTATCAATACTGTCCATGTAAAAACTGCGTAAAACCATACGGCTCACTAACCAAGCAGTAATTTGTACGTTGTGAAATTTACATTATCATAATTTTTAGTCAAACGGCCGATGAAATTTGATTAAAAGTAAAATTTTTCAGCCTTGCTGGTTAAAATCAGCAAAATATGGATGATAGGGAGAAAATAGAGTTTAAATTAAATATTCAAAATTGAGCCAAAATTTACAAATCTATTTCTAGATAGATATTTTAAGCGATACAAAAAATTTGGTAAAATTGGTAATGAGTTGCTAGTTTTCTTCTCTCCACTACAACAATTTAATCAGATTCATTTAGTTAAACTAGGTTTTTTTAGATAATAAATTTAAAGGTTTTGAGCAGGGTAAATTATTTTTACATCCGTTAAAAGGCAGAAATAAATCATAAATTTTTACTATTGAAACTTTTACCTTAAGCAACTTATGAGCTAAGAATACTTAATGAAATCATCTGATCTGCCAATTTTTCTCGAAATAATTCCTTAATTTTTTTCCAAGTGATGAAATTGATTAAATTGTCTATCCTAGAAATAGGAAGAATTTTGTAATGATGATGAGAGTAAGGGAGAGTCAGGAAATTTTAGTATACAATAAAACATAAATAAATAATTAGCTGTTATATAGTTTTTAGGAAGAGATGATGCAAACAAACTGGAAAATTGGCTCTTTATTTGGTATTCCGTTATTTTTAGACCCGTTATGGTTTGTAATTTTGGGGTTGGTGACAGTAAATTTTGGGTTAGCTTACCAACAATGGGGAAGTATCACGGCTTGGAGTACGGGGTTAGTAATGGCGTTGCTGTTATTTGCTTCGGTGTTATTGCATGAGCTTGGTCATAGTTTAGTAGCGCAATCACAAGGTATAAGGGTAAATTCGATTACTCTATTTTTATTTGGTGGAATAGCTGCAATTGAGGAAGAATCAAAAACACCAGGAAAAGCGTTTCAAGTGGCGATCGCCGGGCCATTGGTAAGTATTGTACTATTTTGCCTCTTACGTTTCAGCAGTTTTGCTATTCCTAATACAAGTCTGCTTTGGGTAATGGTCGGTGATTTAGCCAGAATTAACCTTGTTGTGGCTTTATTTAATTTGATTCCTGGTTTACCTTTAGATGGGGGACAGGTATTAAAAGCTGCATTATGGAAAATCACAGGCGATCGCTTTCAGGCAGTGCATTTAGCCGCAGGTGCGGGAAAAATATTAGGATATAGTGCGATCGCTCTAGGTTTTATCATTGATTTAGTTACTCAAGAATTAGTCTTGGGTTTATGGATTGTACTATTAGGCTGGTTTGGTGTCCGCAATGCCAACAGTTACGACAAAGTTACAACCTTACAACAAAGCCTACTCCAATTAACAGCCGCAGACACCATGACTCGTGATTTTCGAGTTGTAGAAGCAGACCAAACCCTACGTAATTTTGCAGACATTTATCTATTAGACCAAAATCACCCACAAATCTACTTTGCAGTTGCAGATGGACGTTACAAAGGCTTAGTGTCAATTGATGATTTACGCACAATTGAAAGAAGCCTCTGGGATAGCTATACTTTGTATACCATCATTAAACCGTTAGACACTATTCCTACAGTCAGCGAATCAACCACCTTAGCAGAAGTCATCAACCAGTTAGAAAATGACCAACTAGCACGAATTACCGTTCTTTCTCCAGCTGGTGCAGTTGCGGGTGTAATAGATAGAGGGGATATTGTTCACACAGTAGTACAAAAGTTAAATTTGCGAATCTCAGAAGCTGAAATCAAGCAAATCAAAGAAGAGGGTAACTTTCCCCCCAATTTACAACTAGGAATTATAGCTAAGTCAGCAACAAATTAAGCAACTGGAAAGCTTGACACAGCCTTGTCATGTCTTCGTCACAGATTGTACAAAATCATCTGCAATATTAAAGTTGGTATTTGGTTACAAAATGCTTTTTTGGGTTAAGAGGTGGGGTTATTCCTGCCTTTTTTATTTTTGGTGAGTTATTATTTGTCAAAAGCTGGCAGCATTTTGTGAATTAATGTTGCCATCAAATCAATTTATACTCACATCATAGTCAATATTCACTTCGCTAAGACGATACACTTGAATCACATTTCTATTTTTGATCAGACTAGCCTCACATTTTTCAAGCTGTTGGGAGTCAGTAATATCTATTGATAAATTAATCAAACATTTATTTCCACTCGGATAAGTTTTTAGTTTGAACCTTCTAATGGAAATATTTTGTTCTGCAAAGCAAGATTTGACTTCCTTAACTATATCTACATCATTAGAAGTTTCTACTTGAATATCTACTGGGTATGTCTGTGAAACTGCTGGATTCCAACTAACTTCTATAATATGTGGATTACCTGCTTCTTTCAACTTGATTATATTTTTGCAGTGCTGATTATGTATAGAAATATCTTGGCCATTTTTAACAATTCCAATAATATTTTCTCCTGGTATCGGTTGACAGCAATGCGCTCTATGATATTTAATTCCTTCAACTCCAATAATCGGACTAGTATGATGAGTAGATTTTTCAGAATCATTACCTGATTTTTTATTAGATTTTCTATCCGATGGCGATATTATTTCTACTGGATCTGTATCATTAATTTTTTTCTCTTGTAATTTTTGCTTTAGTAAGTTTACTACTTGAACAGATGAAAGAGTTTTATCTGTATAACCTGAAATAGCCATGTATAAATCTTCCAAACATTGATATTTAAGTTCACTTTCTATTATTTCTTTCTGCATGAATTCAGAATTTAACCATATTTCTAATTGATTCTTTGCTAAATCTGTTGCTAAGATGCCTTTGCCAATTTCCTGTATTATCTCTCGTAAATAATTGACAACCTGATTAATAGATATGCCTTTTTCTCCTACACTTTTTTCTTGAGTACCTAAAGCAGCAAGTAAGTCTTGAGAATGTTGATAATTTAGTTTATTCGCAACTTCTAAAAGCAACTTAGAATTACTAGAAATTTTGATTTGATTCTTAGTTAAAGCATCTTTTAATAGTACCCAGCCATTACTAATGCTTTCTTCTCGATGAACTTGTTTAAACCATGCTTTAATCTTATTTTTTGTTTTAGAACTTTGAACAAAATTTATCCAGTCTAAACTAGGTTTAGCATTTTTATGAGTAGTAATTTCTACTATATCTCCATTATCAAGTTTTTGAGATAAAGGTACTTTTTGTCCATTGACTTTTGCTTGTGAACAGTGATTACCCACATCTGTATGAATTGCATAAGCAAAATCTACAGGTGTAGAATCTTTCTTCAGACATATAACTTTACCTTGTGGCGTAAAAACATATATATTTGAGCCAAATAAATTAGAATCTAAATCAGTAATGAAATTTCGTACAGCAGCAACTCCTCTATGATCTATAAACTCTTTTAACTGGGTAAACACATAATCTCTACTACTTGTGGAATTTGAATAACCAATTTCTTTATATTTCCAATGAGCAGCAATGCCATATTCGGCTTCTTGATGCATTTGATATGTTCTGATTTGGACTTCAATTTTCCGATCATTGCTAGTCTCATCTTCAGGGAAATAAGGTGCTTTAACCACTAAATGTATTGATTGATATTTATTAGGTTTTGGTGCTGCTATGTAATCAGCCCACTCTCCGTATTTACGTAACAAGGTAGGTTGACGCTGTAAATTTTGTTGGATAATATCTAAAATTTTATAACAGTTTGTTATATTATCACAAATTATTCTAATACCAAATAAATCATGTACTCCTTCAAATAATTTCTTAAAAATTTTACTGTTAGCTTTTAATAAATTATTAAATTCATGAAATGATAACTTACTATCTACAAGATATTGCTCATGGCTATAAAGTTTCTTCATTTTTGAGTACGTACTAAAAATACTCTTAGGTCTACCTTTGATTGTAAACTGCTCTGTGGTTAAACCATTTTCGATAAGCAAAGTTTTGATATGATTAACACAATTGTCTGTATATTCTTCTCTTTGTGAACGCTTTTCTTTCAATGAGTGGGCTATTTGAGAATAAACCTTATTTTCAATTTGTTTAAAAGAAAGATCCTCTAACTCCCATTTTAATCTCCATAGCCCTAGACGATTAGCTATAGGGACAAAAATTTTAAAAGTTTGAAAGGCAAAATTAATTTTTTCTTGGTTATTGTCAAATTTGATGTATTTGATATATTTTAAAATTGATAGCCTATATACAAGTTCAATTACTAAAGCTTTGATATCTTGTTGCTGATTCATGTAAACAAAAATCATCATTATAATTTCTTCGACATCTAATTTTTTATCTAATATGCCCTCAGTATCATTATTATTTAAACAGTTGATTTTTTCCTGAGAAACTAAATCGGTAAGTTTATCTATTGATTTAAGAAAATATTTAATTACTGAAGCACAATTGAAATATTCATCACAATAGTTAACTATTTCTTCTTCAAGTAGTTTTAATGTATAAAGTAACCCAGAAATAGCAGTAAAGAATGCTTCATGATTTGCTTCAGGGTAATTTTTTTCACTAGAGTCAGACATTATTTCATAAATAAGCACAAAAACAAATTTACCTTGCTGTTCTTCTTCTGGTGTGTAGTCCCCTAGTTTAGCTATAAATTTACTAGCATGATTGTCTCTTACTTTAGCTATAAATTCACTAGCATATTGATAAGGTTCATGTTTGTTATTATTTACTTTAGCGTTTTGTTGGTTTATAATAGTCAAAAGTTGGTGAGACATAATTTTAAATTAAATACGATAGTTGGGAAAAGTTGTAAATAACTAATTATGTTATTTTCTCTCTATAGCAGTCATAAATGATACGAGATAAACAATAAGCCTATAATTAGTAGACTAGGGGAAGAACTTTAAATCATGTAACGATATGTAAATTTACATAAATAAGACATTCTGGCTGTTTTCGTCTACTTCACAAAACGTAACACATTTCATTTCATTTTTATTGTGCAAACCTAATTTCTTGTCAATCAAGGATTTTTATCTCCCCATCTTTTCACAAATAATATAGGATTGCTATAAATTTATACTTAACACTAAGTTAATCAACTCAACCATTCAGATTTTTACTAAATTATATTAAAAATTTTTAAGAAGAATTACTAAGTGTAATATGTTTTCACAGTTAACACTATACAAAATTAACTAGCTATTAAAGTAATTATACAGCAGTACAAATTAGAATATTTATGAAAAATTAATAATATTTAGGTTTGGGGGAAAACATTTGATAACTTGGAGTGAATGATTGGTCGGGGTTTGAGCTACTTGGAATGGGTAATTCATCATGAAAAGGTACTTAACACTTCCTTTAAATTCAAATTTTGTTGAATTTCGCAGCATGGCTAATATTAGCTGTTTTTAAGCAGAATCACTTAATAACCTTAATGATTTAAATTAAAACTATACAGATTTTATTTTGCCGTTCAAGATAAGCAGTTGTGTAAAATTAAATTCACTTATTGAGACAGGAGAAAAGGGAAAAGACAAAAGAATGTGTATTTAATTCTATTTTAGTAAATTAAATTATGTTACTATAGTATAAAAAAATACTAAAAGCTGAAAAACTCAACAAAATAGGGTTGTAAATAGCTGCAACTAATTAAAAAATTATTAATTGTTGTATTAAATACTAAAATTGCGTTAATAATGTGGGTAAAAGCACTTCTAGAGATAGTTATGGAGTCTACTACGTATTCTCGTACAGAAATAGTTACAGCTAAACTACCTAATGGCAAGAGTGTAAAAATTGAGGCTAATTTATTAGGTGGTGAAGAAGAAGTGGCCAGTAAAATACTATCTTTTGGAGACATTAGTGATGTGATTGAGGGAATAGCAGTAGCGATCGCCACTCCATTGCAACAGATAAAGCCAACTAAAGCCAGCATTAAATTAGGCTTAGAGTTGGCAGTGGAATCAGGAAAATTGACCACTTTGATTGTAAAAGGTTCTAGTAAAGCTAATTTAGAACTTTGTTTAGAGTGGGAGAAACAGGATATTTCTACCCCCTAGCTCCACTGACAACAATCACATCCTAACAGCTAAGGTTAAAATCCAATGAATCAGCAGTTGATTGAACTGTTAGCACAATGTACCCTACGGTTAAGTGTTGCGGAAACAGAAGGACTTGGAACGGGCTTTTTCGTTGCTACTAGGTTAATCTTAACTTGCGCTCATGTGGTTAAAGCAGCAGGAAAGCAGCAAATCAAAGTTTGGTGGCAAAATCAGCAATATACGGCGGTTATCAAATTTTTATCTTCTGATGAAAGCCTAGATGTAGCATTACTAGAATTATGTGAACCAGTTATTAATCATCCATCTGTTTATCTAGGTGAGTCGGTAGAACCAGGTGATAGACTATACAGTTATGGCTATACTGATAATTATTCCAATGGTGAACCTGCAACATTTGAATGTGAAGGTTCTAGTAGCGATCCACCACTAATTAAATTTAAGTCTGGCCAAGTGCGTCCGGGGATGAGTGGTGCACCTTTACTAAATTTAAGAACAGGGAAAATTTGCGGTTTAGTGAGGCTCAGTCGCGATCGCCATTTAGATTTGGGTGGACGCGCAATACCCACAACAGTTATTTTCTCTATTTTTGCAGAACTTAAAGAACTCCAAAAAAACTTTCATCAACAAAATGATTCTTGGTTGGTACTTTTACCACAAGCCTTGAGAGAATCATTGCGACTACATCCCTACTGTAATTTACCTCTTCAAACTTACCAAGAATTTATTGGCCGCAAGAAAGAACTAAGTAACTTATTAAAAAAGATATCCCTTAATTACCGTGCGCCATTTATCACTGTTGATGGTATTGGGGGAGTGGGAAAAACTGCTTTGGTGTTAGAAGCTGCATATCAATGTTGGGAAGCAAAACATAGTCAATCTAAAACAGATATACAAGTTTTTGATGCAATTATTTTTACTTCGGCTAAAGAAAGCTGGTTATTTCCTACAGGGATTGTCAAAAGATTGAAAAGGCAAGGAACTTTGAGAGATATTTATAGGGAAATAGCTAATACTCTAGATGATCCCTCTATTACTCAATCGCCACCAGAAGATCAACTTGAGCAGGTATACAAAAGTTTGAGTCAACAAAATACATTGCTGATTGTAGATAACTTAGAAACTATTGAAGATAAACAAGATGTAATTAGTTTCCTCTCTGATTTACCGGCAACTACTAAAGCAGTAATTACTACTCGTGAATTGGTTTGGATTTATACTTGTATACGTTTAGATTCTTTACCAGAAGAAGATAGTCTGAAAATGATGCAACAGCAAGCAAAAGAAAAAGAAATAACATTAAGATTAGAAGATGCAATAAAAATTTATCAGCGTATTGGTGGTATTCCTATTGCTTTAATT
Organism: Nostocaceae cyanobacterium; assembly: GCA_035299225.1. Classification (GTDB taxonomy): domain Bacteria; phylum Cyanobacteriota; class Cyanobacteriia; order Cyanobacteriales; family Nostocaceae; genus DATGXB01. The sequence continues at coordinate 12,611 of DATGXB010000150.1, forward strand.
TATGTAATTGGTCAGTTAGCACTTGGTTATTATTTAGAAACTATTTTTAATTCCTCAACTCCACTTCCTGATGATGTAGCGCGTTTTTGTTTTGATGGTTCTGTACAAACATTACGAGGAGAACCAGCTCACAAGCTGCTAATGTCTTTAGCTATATTTTCTGATTCTCCAATCTTTGATGCTATCATTGGGGTAGCTGGATTCAAATCAGACCCAATTACAGCGAATAAAGGCTTGGCTCGACTCCAACAACTTTCTTTAGTTCGTCAGCAAGAAGAAAGACATGAAATGCTACCTCTAACTCGTGAATATGCTCTAGCAGAACTTTCAAACTATCCAGATTTTGAACAAGAAATTAGAGAAAGATGGGTAAAATGGTATCTCGATTTTGCTCATAAATATGGAGGGGATGATTCAGGAGATTGGCATATTAAATATGATCACTTGGAAAGAGAGTGGCATAATATATCGGCAGTATTGTATTGGTGTGCTGACCAAGAACGCTATAATGAAATTAAAGTATTGTGGAAACTTCTAAATCGTTACGCAAACATTTATGGTTTTTGGTCAGATCGTATATATTGGCTGGATTTGTTAATTTCATTGTCAGATCGGCAAGCAGATTTGCTAACTTGGTTTTATGCTATGTCTCGTAAAAGTTGGACATTAGTTCTTATGGGTCATGAGCATAATCTGGAAATAGCTGCGAAAATTTCCCAAGAAGCCTGGAATAAACGCGAATATGCGGAGTTTGATATTAAAGATTATTTAGCTAAAAATTTTGCTGCTATTTATATTCGTCAAAAACGGTATAAAGAAGCTCGTTATTGGTTAAATATTAAGGAAGATATGCTCATGCAAAACAGGGGCAATTTAAATGAAGAAAAATATACTCGTTATTCCAGCACTATTGCTCTCTACAGAGGTGAAATTAATTATAATGAGGGTAATTATGAACAGGCTACAATACTCTTTCAACAAGTGAAAAGTCAAGCTGAAGCAATTGGCTGGCAAAGGAGGGCATACTCTGCCCAAAATTGGTTGGCTGATACTGCTATACAACAAGGTAAAATTAGTGAGGCTGAAAAAATCTTACAAATAGGATTAAGTACAGCAGAAAAAAATAAAGATCAACCTCTTACAGCTTGTTATCAAAGGTCATTTGCCCATTTAGAAAGAACTAGAGGAAATATAGATCAAAGCCGTGAATGGGCAAAAAAAGCTATAGATGGGTTTAAGCGGTTAGGAATGATACAAGAAGCAACAGAACTACGTTCCATGCTTGATTAATTTCTAATTTGTGGGGAGATATTTTGAGCCATCAAAAACCCCAGCCGGATAGCTGAGGTAATAGGAAAAAGATAAAATTTTGATAAAAAGTCATGTTATGACCAAAATCACCATTAAGCGATACTGAAATATACTTTATTTCTTGAGATATACAACAATAGGAATCCTAAATGATTTGTGAAAGGAAACTTAGGTATTTATAAGGTGGGCATTTATGGCTTAAGTTTTCAATCAAAGCAAATTATGCTCCCAAATGCCCACCCTACGTATTGTAGTTGATGCTAAAAGAGTTTTAACCCTCTTCCCTGCTGTATATATTAAAATTCAACAATTTCCAATCAAAAGATTTTGCAACTCTGCTTAATGACTTTCTAAAGGATTAGCAATGTAATTAAATGTGGGTTCAGAATTCCAGGGACCGCGTTGATCTTCACCAGCTCCATTTGTGGAGAGATTATAATACAGAGAAACAGTCTCATCTGGTTGAACATTACCAAATAAAGGATCGGTCAACTTACCCAAAGAATCAAGAGCTTTCATAAACATTTGAGTATGAGAAACTTCTCGTGTTAACAGATGAACTAAAGTTTGTTTAGTTCCTTCATCTGTACACAGTTTAATTAACTCTTCGTAAGTTTGACGAGCGCCTGCTTCTGCTGCAATATTAGCACGTAAATCACGCACTACATCGCCACCTTCATTCAAATAATTTGCTGTCCAAGCATGACCCTGACTATCAAGAAAATGAGGCCCTATACCACGAATAGCAAATAGGGTACTTTTGAAAGCTTCGGTTTGGTCGGTATTTTTAGTATGTGATTCAATTAATTTACCGACCATTTCTAAATGTCCAAATTCTTCAATGGCGATATCTTGAAGCATATCACGAATACCGGGATTTTCAACATGAAAAGATTGTACCCAATATTGTAAAGCTGCGGTTAATTCACCAGTAGCACCACCAAATTGCTCTAGAAGTAATTGAGCAAAACGGGGGTTTGATTCTTCAACTTTAACTACATGAATCGGTTCTTTTTTGTGAAAAAACATTCCCTTTGCCTCAGAAATCTTTCAATAATCGGGATAACAGGCTCTATTTATCTAGAATTTTGAGCAAAATTTCTTTACTTTACACACTTCTACTTCTGCTAAACAGTGTCCAGAGATAAATAGCAATAATCGCACCAAGAATTGCTACCAATAAGCCGGGAATATTTAAACTTGTAGCAGTAATTTGTAGAGTTCCTCTGGTGAGAAGTGAATACAAAGTACCACCGATAAAAGCCCCAATAATCCCTAAAACAATAGTGGAAAGTATTCCCCCTCCTTGAGATCCCGGATAAATAGCTTTAGCAATAGCACCTGCTAATAATCCTAAAATTATCCAAGCAAGAATATTCATATATCACCTCATAAATAAGCTCGGTATCAAATTTATCAAATATTTTCTGGGAAAATTTCTATCAAATGAAATAATCTTGTTAATCTAAAGATAGATAATTTAATAGGAGAAAGAAGTGGTTATACCATTTTACTTTAATAATCATACAAATACTCTCAAGAGGATATGGCACTGCCATGTACCTACACTCAATCTATGAGCATTATAGTTTTTAGGAAATGGTATTACAGATAATTTAAAACTGCGTATAATAATAGTATTTTTAAGAATTTTCAATTAATTTTTATAGCCGGAATAATCAAATAAAATCTATCTTGTGGTTGATGTAATTAATTGAGTTTGAGTAATTGGTAAAGGTAATACTAAAGTAAAGAAATATCTCCATTATACCTTGATGATTTTCTCACTTTGATTATTACCAATTACCGACTACTGACGACTAAGGTTTAAATTGCACGGGAGAATTTAGCCTCTTTATTTCTGGTGTGGGTGTCAAAGAGAACTGCAATATTTCTCACTAATAATCTACCAATATCAGTGACTTCGATTTGTTTGGCTGATAAATCTACCAAGCCGTCAGCTTGTAATGGTTTTAACTCTTCTAGTTCCTGGTGGAAATATTCATCAAAATTGATGTGATATTTACCTTCAATTTCCAACTTATTCAAGTGAAAATGAGACATAATTGACATAATTACATCCCGTCTAATGATATCATTTTGAGTAAGTTTAATCCCCTTGCTGGTTGGTATCATGCCTGCGTCAACAGCTTGATAATATGCCTTTAAATCCTTATGATTTTGAGCATAGGCATCTTCTAGCATACTGATAGATGTTGAACCAAAGCCAAAAAGTTCTGTTTCTGCGTGGGTGCTGTAACCTTGGAAGTTACGCTTGAGTGTACCATCACGTTGAGCGATCGCTAGTTCATCATTATTTTTGGCAAAGTGATCCATCCCAATAAATAAATACTCACTATTCGTCAACTCTTCAATAGTCATTTTGAGAATATCTAACTTTTCTTGTGCACCTGGTAAAGCCTCTTGAGGAATATTTTTTTGTGCTGGCTTCATCCAAGGAACATAAGCAAAGTTAAATACTACAATCCGATCAGGATCTAACTTCACCGTTTTTTGAACTGTCTCTCGGAAAGTTTGACGGGTTTGATAGGGTAAACCATAAATTAAATCTACATTCACACTATCAAATTCAGCTTCCCGAATCCAGTCCATGACATTATATAACATTTCTTCTGGTTGGATACGGTTGACTGCGACTTGCACCTGTGGGTTAAAATCTTGAATACCAAAACTTACCCGATTAAATCCCACTTCCCTCAAGAAACGAATGTATTTTTTATCAACGTAACGGGGATTAATTTCAATAGAAATTTCCGCATTAGCATCAATAGAAAAATAACGGTTAATATTGTCCCAAATTAAGCCAATTTGCTCAGGTTCTAAATAGTTAGGTGTACCACCTCCCCAGTGAATTTGTAATACTTGACGATTGGAATCTATTAATTGAGAGGTGTTTTTGATTTCCTGGGTTAAACGTTCTACGTAAGGTACGGCAATTCTTTTGTTACCAGAGATAACAGTATTACAACCGCAGAAATAACAAGCACTCTGACAAAAGGGAATATGGAAATACAGAGATAGGGGAGTTTGACGTGCATTTGAAGAAGCGATCGCCTCTCGGAAATCTTGTTCAGTAAATGTTTCGGTTAATTCCGTTGCAGGTGGATAACTGGTGTATCTGGGTGCACGAGTGTCATACTTTTGGATCAAGTCCAAATCAAACTTCACACTAGGTAATAAAAAAACCATCCAAGCCTCCAAGTAATGCGCGTGTAACTAACGGAACACAAAGTTAAACATTCAAAATCTCAAAACTTGAACACACAAGTTTTTAACAACTTTGAATTTTTCCTTAATTGCCGTTGTGTTATTTTGATTCGTTACAGCAGGGAATAGGGAACAGGGAACAGGTTTGAACATCTCTTAGGGTCAGACTGTGTTCCCAAAATTTGTACCTCATTTACCTGAAATATGCTGTATTTGTATGAGTAATAACTAAGGCAGTTCTTTTGTAAGTAGTTGTAGAGAACCTTGTACAACAAGAGGGAAGAAAAGACTTTTATTTCCTTCTACACCTTTAATTTTAGATTTGAGCTTGTCTAGCCCAAAATCTACCATTCTCTTGCCTTCTGATTGCTTGTACTAGTGCAGAGTGACAGAAATAACTGTTCAGTTAAAAAGGTTCAATTACTAGCCAAGTTAACCTTTTACCTCCTACCTCCTGCCCCGTTCGACTTCGCTCACGGAACGCCTGCCTCCTGCCTTCTTGTACTAGGACTTACGTAAAGAAACCCAGTTTTGATCCAAAATACAACAAGTAATTTTGGCGAATAGAATTAACTGCTACACAAACCTAAAATATATCTACTTTCAATCTTAATTAGCCGCACCAACTTCTGTACTTCCACCCTGATGAGAGCGAATTAATTTATAATACTCCGCTTCGCCAATGGCTGCAATTAAATAACTTTCTAAATCTCGTACCATCTGCATATTTAAGGAGAAAGCATAGTTAGCTTCTGCTACAATTTTATCCGCCGTTGCTTCATCAACAGGGATTAAATCCAATGCTTGACGGTACTTATTTTTAAATGCTTGCTTATCTGGGATTTGCTCAAAGTTGTAAAAAGATGTACCCTCATAACCAGACAAATCTAATACTGATTGTGCAACTTTTTGTAGCATTTGACCCCCAGATAAATCACCCATATAACGGGTGTAAGAATGACCTAAGAGTAATGCAGGTTCATGAGTGGAAAGCTGTTGCAAACGAGTAATATAAGTTTGTGCAGCAGGTGATGGTGTAATTTTACTCCGCCATTCCTGACCATAATAAAATATCATATCTTTTTCTAGGTTAGCTTGGCGATTTAATTCAGGAAAATACACCAAACTAATTACAGGATGCTGCTGATGTTTATTAATTGCTGCTTCTAGTTCACTGTAAACAAAGTATAAATTACTTAAGAATTTAGCAAAACATTCTCTAGTGACAACACCTTTGACAAAACATTTCATAAAGCCAACATTTTCTGCATCGGTGTGTGCTTTCTGAGTACCGGAACGCAGTTTTACAGCTAAATTGTTACTCATTATTACTTTCCTTTCATTTCATGACAGAGTTTGCCTAAAGTTACCGACTCGCTTACCAATTGACAGCCGATACTAAAGCTAAAAGAAGACTATTCTTGATTGGGTTTTCTGCACTAATCTACTCAGCAAATACCACTGCTGATGTAAATCCTGGCTAATTTATAGCTCTCAAAATAATTTAACTATTAATCTTTGTAGAACTATAAAGGTATTCATATTTCTTTATACTTTTCTTGTTTATTTGTCAGATGGGCATTATTTTGGAATATAAGTAAATGTTCATAGAATTAATCGCCATGCCCACCCTACTAGATTTTAGGTGGGCATTATTTTGGAATATAAGTAAATGTTCATAGAATTAATCGCCATGCCCACCCTACTAGATTTTAGTAATTTTTACTTTGGCTAAATGTGGCTATATACTATCATATTTTGTAAAAATATGTTGTTTGATTTTTTCAGTTTAATTCAGTAGGTTAGATTACAATTAATTAAAAAATTAATTTTTAATATTTAATTTTTAATTAAGGTATTTTTGAACAATTTATTTTCAATAATTTAACTGATGACTACTAACAAATATTTATGCTTAGATTAAATTTAAGGCATACGAGCGCAAAAGGAGTTTCATGGTTAAGTCTCTGGAAAACCCCCAAGTAGAGTTACTTAAACCAGGTGTAAAAGCACCAGTTCAAGAAACATTATTAACTCCCCGGTTTTATACCACTGACTTTGATGTTTTAGCGAAAATTGATATTTCAGCCTATGAGACTGAATTAAGGGCAGTAATTGATGAACTCAAGGCAGATTATAACCGTCATCACTTTATTCGTGATGAGGAATTTAAACAATCTTGGGAACACATCACCGGAGAGAAGCGTTTAGCTTTTATTGACTTTTTGGAACGTTCTTGTACTTCTGAGTTTTCCGGGTTTTTACTGTTTAAAGAGTTATCTCGCCGACTCAAAGATAGTCAACCATTATTATCAGAAGCGTTTGATTATTTAGCACGGGATGAAGCGAGACACGCAGGCTTTTTGAATAAGTCAATGTCGGATTTTAATCTGTCTTTAGACTTGAGTTATTTAACAAAAAGCCGCACTTATACCTTTTTTCCACCATCTTGGGTGATTTACACTGTTTACCTGTCGGAAAAAATTGGTTACTGGCGTTATATTCTGGTATATCGTCATATTGAAAAGCATCCAGAATATCAGTTTTATCCTTTATTCCGTAAATTTGAAAGTTGGTGTCAGGATGAAAATAGACATGGTGACTTTTTTAAGGCACTGTTGCGATCGCAGCCTCACCTATGGAATAATTGGCGTGCTCGGTTATGGATACGCTTTTTCCTGCTGTCTGTGTTTGTTACTCACACGATGACAGTATTTGAACGTGCTAATTTTTATGAAGTTATAGGGATTCATCCCCGTAAATACAATACCCAAGTAATTGAGGAAACGAACAAAACTTCTGCGCGTGCATTCCCCATTATCCTCAATACAAATCACCCTTACTTTTTCTGGTATTTGGAACAATGTGCAATCAATAACCAGAAATTGATTAATTTGAACAAAAGCAACAAGTCATCTATCGAGAAATTCTTCGAGAGGATTCCTTTACTAGCCAATGTTATTTGGTATATGTTGCTAATTTTCTTGATGAAACCAATTAATGCTGAAAAATTGCGTCAAGAAGTGCATTAATTTTTGTGGTTTCTATAATTGTTACAGCAGGGAACTCTTAACAGGGAACACTTCGGCTACGCTCAGTGCGGTGCAGGGTTGAAAGTCTCTTTGTATAAGAGTTTGTTCCAAAAATTTGTACCTCATTTACCTGAAACGGGCTGTATTATTTAGACTCGTGCGTAATTCCTCATGTTTTTTACTAAAAATTATTGGTGTTGCTGAATTGCCGTATGATTGTGGGATGTAGAGACGTTCCATGGAACGTCTCTACAATGGTTTTGAATGTATGCCTAATTATTTTCATCCCTAAAATCAGCAACGTCAAATTATCTTGTGGTGCGGGCATTTTGTCAGCATATTAGGACGGGCTAGAAGCCCATCCCACAAGAGTTTTATAAATTTTTATTTACTTAAGAGATATCATCTACATCCACCCATTCATCGTAGGAGTCATCATAACCAACGTAGTGAATAAAATATTGAGAACGTTGGATTTTTTCGATGATGGCTGTATACCATTCTTCCTCATCATCATCCCAAACTTTAACTTTTTGACCGACTGCATAGCCGTTATCATCTGTTTGAGAATGATCAACGGTGCGGACATCTTCGGCATCTACCCATTCGTTAGATGATGAACCTTCACCAACATAACTGACAAAGTATTCGTTGGTTTTGACTTTTTCAATGGTGGCTGGATACCATTCTTCTTCGTCTTCGTCCCAGACTTCTACAGACTGTTTAACGGCATATTGTCCATCATCTGATTTAGCAGCCGATGAACTACTTTGATCAGCTTTTTGTGGTTGGGTTGCTATTTCAGCTTTGACTAAAGCATGAGCATCTAAAATTAATTTTCGTGCTACTGTTTGAGTGCCTGTATGTTCAAAGTAATTGGTAGTTTGGTCTAAGATTGCGGCGACAAAATCCAAGTTATCATCAGCAAATTGGATAAAATTACCTAAACTGCTGGCAAGTGATTGGGGTGTAATTCCGGTTTTGCTAACTATTCCCCCCATCCAACTTTGTACAGAATTAAAACTCTGGGAAATAAAGCCAACTTTATCAGTAGGATTATTTCCTGGTAAAGAGTTACTCACAGATAAAAAGACGGGATTTTGAGTAACAGCACTAAAGTTTGCACCGCTAATAATTTCTTGAATTTTGGTGATGAAATCTGGCCCTAGTGGTAAAACTCCATCTATACAAACTAAGGTGATCATCCGCATTAAGGATGCGCCTTGATAGTTTGTTGTTAAAGAGTTAACAAATTCTTGGGGGTTGGGTTGGGGAATGCCGTTGAGTTTACAGAAAGCAATGATTTCAACGACAATTTTTAATACTAAATCTATGGTTTGCGCTAAGTCAGCTTTGGGTGTAATGTTGCCTAAAAAGGAGAGAAAACTGATTTTTTCACCGACCTTATTAGCTAAAGCAGCCGTAGCCATTGCTGTATCGGCTTTATCAATGGTTTGATAAAGTTTGATCACAAATTGGTAATTTTGTTGAGGATCAATATAAAGCAGTTGAGCGCGATCGCGTATTTTCTGAATTATGGTAGGGTCGTTTTCTCCTGTTACAGCCCGGATAGTTTGATCAAATCCAGTCAAGTTATTCCACTGACTAGGGGCAACAAAATCAATAGCTTTTAAAACTTTGACGGTAATATTATCACTTGGTAATTCATCAACCAACTGAATAATTGATTTATCCATAAAAATCCCTAAGTGTGCAAAATGTTAGTAAGTTAAAAAACGTAAAATCATCAGTGTGTAAATTGCTGTTGATTTTTCCACAAGCTCAAAGCTAGGGGTTGATCAAACCAAGTTAGTTTTGAGGCTAATTAATTGTATATTTTTACCAGAAATTACACTAAACAAGGAATACTTTAACTGTATATTTTTGTAATGCTTTAATTTTTAATTTTTTATTTTTAATTCCTCAATAGGGGGTTAGGCACTGCAAGCGGAATGATAAGGAAAGAGGTAATGTAAAGGATGTACGTTGTAATTGTTAGCGATCGCCTGTGGTAGTAATCGGGCGATCGCGTCTTCCTTTTTGAATAATTGCAAATTGTTAAAACTTAGTAATTTCTTTCACAAGGGTAAGGCGGATGTACTAATCGGTGTGTCAAAATAGGTATGGTTCAATTTACTCCTACTTAGTATAAAATGGGGAACTTAGCACCATGCTGCTGTGCTTAAGAATTGAAAACTTTGCTTTAATTGATGAACTAGAGTTAGAGTTTAGCACTGGATTGAATGTGTTGACTGGGGAAACCGGTGCGGGAAAGTCAATTATTTTAGATGCGATTGATGCGGTTTTGGGTGGGAAGGTTTCGAGTCGGGTGATACGTACCGGGACAAATCGGGCAATAGTAGAAGCCACTTTTGCAATTAGTTCCGCTTTTGCTGCTTGGTTAACGGAACAGGAAATAGATTTAATTGATGAACATTCAGTCATTATTAGTCGGGAAATTGCGGCTAAAACCAGTAATATTCGCAGCAGATCCAGGGTAAATGGGGTGTTGGTAAATCGGCAAATGATGAACGGTTTGCGCGATCGCTTGGTGGAAATTACAGCCCAAGGGCAAACTGTCCAAGTAGGGCAATCTGCACAGGTTCGTGATTGGTTAGATTTATATGGAGGGGAAGCTTTATTACAACAACGTCAACAGGTAGCCATTGCTTATAGTGCCTATCAACAAGCCCATCAAGCCCTAGAAAAGCGCCGCACTTCGGAAAAAGAACGTTTACAACAACTAGATTTACTCACTTATCAAGTCCAAGAATTAAGCACAGCAAATTTAGATGACCCTTTAGAAATGGATTTATTAACCCAAGAAAGGGAACGCCTAAATCATGTTGTAGATTTACAACAAATGAGTTATAAAATTTATCAAGCCTTATATCAAAATGAAAATGAAACTCTCTCCGCTTCCGACTTATTAGGAGATAGTGAAATTACTTTAACCAATATGGTAGAGTTTGATTCTCAACTGCAACCACTTTTAGAATTAGTCCGGGATGCACAAACCGCAGTAACAGAAGTAGCTAGACAAATTAGTGCTTATGGAGAAGCATTAGAAGCCGACCCCCAAAGATTAGAAGAAGTAGACGAAAGAGTTAGGGAATTAAAGCAGATTTGCCGGAAATATGGACCCACCTTAGCAGAAGCCATTGCCTATTATGAACGGATACAAGAAGAATTAGAAGAACTGAATAATAGTGAACAATTAATTGAAACCTTGGAACAACAAGAACAAACTTGTTTACAACATCTAAATACTGTTTGTCAAAAATTAACTATTTTGCGGCGAAAAACTGCGGCTAATTTAGAATCTAAATTAATAGCTGAACTTAAACCATTAGCAATGGAAAAAGTCAGATTTCAAATAGAAATTAGTGCAATTAATCCCACAGCTACAGGTGCAGATAAAATTACTTTTATGTTTAGTCCTAACCCTGGAGAACCCTTACAACCTTTAACAGAAATTGCCTCTGGTGGGGAAATGAGCCGATTTTTATTAGCCTTAAAATCTTGCTTTACCCAAGGTGATGGTGCAACAACAATGGTATTCGATGAAATTGATGTGGGTGTATCAGGAAGAGTTGCCCAAGCGATAGCGGAAAAATTACATCAATTAAGTCATAATCATCAAGTTTTATGTGTAACTCATCAACCATTAGTAGCAGCGATGGCAGATCGTCATTTTCGCGTAGATAAACAAGTAATTAATCCTGAAAATGGCCAACCTAACACCAATGGACAACAGCGCACCGTAGTTAGGGTGACAAGTTTAGATAATCTCAGCACTCGACGGGAAGAACTAGCACAGTTAGCCGGGGGAAAATCTGCCAATGAAGCGATCGCTTTTGCCGAATCCTTACTACTCCAAGCCGCTAATCATCGTCAACAGGAAAAGTAGGAAACAGGGAGAGGGGGGCAGGGGGCAGGGGAGCAGGG
>DATGXB010000151.1:0-4717 GCA_035299225.1 Nostocaceae cyanobacterium
GCTTACAGCGTATGGAGTCTAGGAAATGTCGAATTAAATGCAACTCAGGTGTAGACCTGACTTTGATTTAATTATTGTTGGTAACTCAAAGCCCTAGAGGATAAGCGATACAGCCACCGAAAAAGTGTCCGAACCATTGATTTCTGCTGATTCCTTAAATACTCATCAAAAGCGATATATTAACTATTTGCGTATTCATTCCTAACAGTTTGAATTTCTCTTGCTGTTTCCTCATCTTCTTGCCAATTTTCTTCTTCCGCTTCAAATATAGCATTATCAAAAATTTGCCAAACTTCCCGCAATAAGTTAATTAGTATTTTTATCGGAATAAATAGCTGTAATTCTGCTTTTGAAATTGCTTTTGTCCTTTTGCTATCTGGTTTCTATTGTATCAGTAATTACGAAAAATATTTACTTACTCCATTCCCACAGCAGAATAAGGAACAATTTGATTTAAAATTTCTCCTAAATTCCTTTTAGCTTGCATTAATTCATAAGCATTTTGTAATCTTAAAAAATACCCTTCTGTCAGCCTAAAATAGCGACAAAGACGCAAATCTATATCCGCAGTTATGGGAAGTTTACCCTCAATAATGCCTTGAATGGTAGAATAAGTTACACCTAAGTTAACTGCTAAAGTATTTTCACCAAGATTCAATTCTTCCAAAAATTCATACTTTAGAATTTCACCAGCATGGGGATTATGTAGTAAGTTATTTTCCATTGGTTTTCTCCTAATGATAATCAACAATTTCTACATCGTAAGCATTGCCATTTTCCCAAATAAAGCAGAGTCTCCACTGTTTGGTAATACGAACACTGTATTGTCCTATTCTATCTCCAACTAAAGCTTCTAGTCTATTTCCAGGTGGGATACGCAAATCTTCTAAATTGACAGAAGCTTCTAATTGTCGTAATTTACGCAATGCTCTTTCCTGTATCTCTGGCGGAAATTTTCGTGAACTGAAACCCTGCCATATATTCTCAGTTTCTTTACAGGCAAAGGAAATAATCATTAACCCTAACTATTTATTATCTAAAGTAACCCTTAACTTAACTAAAATTATAATTTAGCATAATCAAGGCATGATGGCTAGGTTTACATCAAATGTAAAGAGATGTAAAAACAAGTTCTTATTATATAAATTCATGTAAAATGTCAGCTACAATGGGTGTTTTACTATCTCTCTTGATTTATTATAAAATAATTCATTATAATTATAATAGTTTTATTAAAACCAGTCGGCACAAATCAAAACTTAAATTTGTTTCTAAATTATATGGTAATTATGAAAAGAAAGAAAAATTTACTAGTAAACAACTACGAAATAAATACTAATGAAAAACTAAAAAAAGCAGCTTCTAAATACGGTGCAGAAGTATATCCAAAAATTAGACTAGCAGATGTTGTGGATATTGAAAATAGTGGTCTGGATAGCAAAGAATATAAATATGCTTTACAAGCTCATTTTGATTTTGTGGTAACTAAAGGAAAAGAATTATCTCCAGAATTTGTAATAGAATTTGACGAAGAATCTCATGGAAAATATGAAACCTGTATTAAAAATGATAAATTGAAAAATTCAATATGTAAAAAATTTGAAATTTCATTATTTAGAATAAAAGCTGATTTTCTTAGAGAAGTTGGTAAATTTCCAAAAATTAATAATCGTTCAATTTTTACAGGAGAATTTAATTCTTTAGCAGGATGGCTTGTTGAATGTTGGTTTTTAGAAAAAGCTTTTTATGAAGAACAGGAAAAAGGCTTTATTCCTTATGATGAACCCTTTTGTTGGTTTTCGTTTCTTGGACACGATCCTTTTGCACAATCCAGATTATATCTACAGAAAATGTATAAAAAAAAGCTTTGCACTACATTCATACCCAAGCAAATTAAAGGACATGACTCTGATGAGATAGCTTGGGCAACTTTAGCAATTTTGCAACTGTATAATGGTAAATATATTTACGGCTCTGCTGAATGTAAATCAATTAATTTCACTGCTATTTCAGCATACGACCTGTGTGAAGAATTAGCAATTTTGGATCTCACAAAGAAACTTTTTGCATATGAGACAAGTGATTTTTTAATAAACTTAACCAAACAAGAAATAGAAAAAAAAGAGGAAGAATTTAGAAAAAAATATATTATTCCCAAATTCCTTGAACAATAATTCAACATAAAAACTTATGTTGAAAAATAAATTTTTAATATGAAAGGGTGGGAATGTACCCACCCTCAAAATTATTCCCTATTACCCCATGACTTCGGCGGTTTTCTGTCTGTCTAATTTGAACAGTAAAACACCCAAAGGAGGAAGACATAAATCAAGGGAGAAAGGACGATTATGGAAAGACCAACTATCTGTCCATTTTCCGCCTAAGTTGCCCATGTTGCTACCGCCATATTTGCGGGCATCACTGTTAAATAACTCGGTGTAAAAACCGGGTTCTGGTACACCGATGCGATAGTGTGCATGGGGTTGGGGAGTGAAATTGCAAACTGCAACGATGAAATCACCGCTATCTTTATCACGACGGATAAAGGAGACTACACTGTGACGGTTATCGCTGCAATCAATCCATTCAAAACCTTCTCTAGCAAAATCTAAGCTATATAAAGATGGTTCAGAACGATATAACTCATTCAAGTCTTGGAAAAACTTCTTCAGTTGTTGATGAGCTTCATATTGATGTAAATGCCATTCTAAATCTGCCCACACATTCCACTCACTCCATTGGCCAAACTCCATGCTCATAAACATGGTTTTCTTACCAGGATGTGCAAACATATAAGCAAATAAAGCCCGCACGTTAGCAAACTTCTGCCATTTATCACCAGGCATTTTACCGATGATATTGCTCTTACCATGTACTACTTCATCATGGGAAAGAGCTAACATGAAGTTTTCGCTGTGGTGATACCACATACTAAAGGTAACGTTGTTTTGGTGGAATTGCCGGAACCAAGGGTCCATGCTGAAATAATCCAGCATATCGTGCATCCAACCCATGTTCCATTTGAGGTTAAAGCCTAATCCACCGGTGTAGGTTGGCCATGATACCATCGGCCAGGCTGTGGACTCTTCCGCAATGGACAGAATACCAGGGAAGTAACTAAAAATTAAGTGATTGACTTGACGGAGGAAGTCGGCTGCTTCTATATTTTCCCGTCCACCGTATTGGTTGGGTAGCCATTCCCCTGGTTTGCGGCCATAGTCAAGGTAAAGCATGGAAGCGACTGCATCAACCCGAATACCGTCAATGTGGTATTTATCAAACCAGAACAGGGCATTAGCAACTAGGAAGTTTCTCACTTCATGACGAGCGTAATTAAATACTAATGTTCCCCATTCTTTATGCTCACCTTTGCGGCTGTCGGCGTGTTCGTAGAGGTGAGTACCATCAAAGAAGGCTAAACCATGACCATCTTTAGGGAAGTGACCGGGAACCCAGTCAACTATTACCCCTATTCCGTTTTGATGGCATTGGTCAACAAAGTACATGAAGTCTTCAGGACTGCCAAAGCGAGAAGTAGGAGCATAGTAACCCGTGACTTGATAACCCCAAGAACCATCAAAGGGATGTTCGGCAATGGGTAATAATTCTATGTGGGTGTATCCTAGTTCTTTGACGTAGGGAATGAGTTTGGCTGCTAGTTCTCGATAGGTGAGGAAGCGAGCGCCTGTGTTCAGTTCGGATACAGTAACTACTGGTTCGGTTGTGCCATCTGGCCGTTGGGCAGGTTCGGCACTGGCGGCGTGTAACCAAGAACCTAAGTGCACTTCATAAACGGAAACTGGTTGAGTTAGTGGGTCTGTGTGTCTCCGCTTTTCTAACCAGTCGCTATCATTCCAAGTATAGTTGTTTAAATCGGTAACTATTGATGCTGTTTTAGGACGGGGTTCTTGTTGGAAACCGTAGGGATCAGATTTTTCGTAAATGTGACCTTCAAAATTTTTAATTTCATATTTGTAATGTTCCCCGACTCCCAACTCAGGAATAAATAATTCCCATACGCCGGAGGGGCCTTTCCGCATTTGGTGTTTACGTCCATCCCAGAGGTTAAAGTCACCTAGTACGGAAACGTTACGAGCATTTGGAGCCCAAACGGCAAAATAAACGCCTTTCACTCCTTCTACTTCTGTGGGGTGCGCTCCCAGTTTTTCATAGATACGGTGGTGGTTGCCTTCTGAAAATAAATGTAAGTCAAATTCGGTTAAATGGGGTGAACGGAAGGCGTAAGGGTCGTATATTACTCTTTCGTGTTCTCCTTCTTTGATGCGTAGTTGATAGTTTTTGAGTTCTTTGGTCTTGATGGTGCATTCAAAGAAGTGGGGATCATGGACGCTTTGCATTGGGTATTCTTTGCGCTCTTCGGGAAGAATAACCCATACTTCGCTGGCGTTTGGTTGATAAGTCCGCACTGCCCAAACTGCTGTACCGTTCTGTTCTAGGAGATGGGAACCCAGAATCTCAAAGGGATCGTGATGCTGATTCCAAACGATGCGGTTAACCTGTTCAGGGACGATCGTGGTGATGGACATGAAGCTACCTATGTGAAATAAGGTGATTGAGTAAATCTAATTTTTTAATGTCTATACTATATTCTTTACATTTATTTGCATTTTTGTCGCCAGGGTTATCTTATCTTATAATTTCGTTTCGATTTCGAGTGAGGGGGCAGGGGGCAGGGGGGCAGGGAGCAGGGGCAGGG
>DATGXB010000152.1:0-5171 GCA_035299225.1 Nostocaceae cyanobacterium
GATATCATCGAGGCTTACCGCATGGTAACGAAACGCAGAACGCTTTCTCCCGCGAGATAATTCATCTTTCGCTTTGCCCCCCTCTGCCCCCCTGCCCCCCTGCTTCCTTCTTCTTTCCCCACCCTGAACCGAAAAGTAGTAGGCTGTATCTGGAAAGATTTCGGTAGCTGAAGATGACCACCGGGTACATCCTGATAGTGGCAATATTAATTCTGGGAGGCGTAATTGCCACCGTTGGCGATCGCATTGGCACTAAGGTGGGCAAGGCGCGTCTCTCTTTGTTCAATCTTCGTCCTAAAAGGACGGCGGTTTTGGTGACAATTCTTACAGGTGGTTTAATTTCCGCTTCTACTCTAGGAATCCTGTTTGCGGCTGATAAAAGATTGCGGCAAGGGGTATTTCAATTAGAGGATATTCAAAAGGATTTAAGACAGAAAAGAGAACAACTTAAAACCGCAGAAACACAAAAAAGCCAAGTTGAAAGCCAGTTAAACCAAGCCAGGAAAGAACAAAGTCAAGCTCAAGCGGAATTACAAAAAATTAATCAATCATTAAGAGATGTTAATGCTAAACAGCGTGCTACCCAAGAGCGACTAGAACAAACTCAGAATCGTTTGGGGCTGGTAGTAACACAGTACGAAAAAGCGATCGCTCAATTACAAAATGTGATTCAACAACGGCAAGAACTACAAGCCGCCATTGTACAATTGAGGGCAGAACGACAAAGATTATATAACGAAGCCAAAAAAGCCATTGACGAAGCTAAAATCGCCATTGAGAAACGGGATCAAGAACTTGCTAACCGTCAAGCGGCCATACAAGAGCGCGACACCAAAATTACTCAACTTGATAAACTGATTCAAAATCGCAACCAACAAATTGCCGAAAGAGAAAAAATTATTGCGGTGCGGGAATCTCGCCTGAAAGAATTAGAAAAACAACAAGGCTTTTTAGAGCAAGAAGTAGCTAGATTAGAAAAATATTATCAATCCTATCAAGACCTGAGATTAGGTAAACTGGCATTAGTGAAGGGGCAAGTATTAGCCGCAGGTATAGTGCGAGTAGACAAAGCTGAGGCTGCACGTCAAGCTATCATCCAAATTTTGCAGCAAGCTAACAGAAATGCCAATATTGAATTAAGCGAACCCGGAACAAATCCCGGTAATCCTCAGTTATTGCGGATTACTCCCGAAAGAATTGAACAATTAATCGAACAAATAGATGATGGTCGAGAATATGTAGTCAGAATATTTTCTGCTGGTAATTATGTTAGAGGTGAAAAACAAATAGAATTTTTTGCTGATGCTGCCCGTAATCAATTAGTATTTTTCGCAGGTCAAGTGTTAGCCAGCACTACTACTGACGTAAAAAGTATGAATGCTTATGAAGTCCGGCAACGCTTAGATTTACTCATTTCTGCTTCCCAATTTCGCGCCCGTAATGCGGGAATTGTCGAAAGCATCCAAATAGATGGCACATTACTACGCTTTTTTAACCAATTAATGCAAACTAATCAACCTTTAGAAATTAAAGCTGTAGCTGCCAATGATACTTACACTGCCGGGCCTTTAAGAGTAAAATTAGTAGCAATTATTAATGGACAAATTTTATTTAGTACGTAATGAAGGTAGAGGGGCAGGGGGGCAGAGGTCTACTGGCAGGAACAGTAAAGCCGAACGCTGGACGGGGGGGCAGAGGGGCAGAGGAGAAAATAAGAATTAATTCCTGATTGCCTATTGCCTATTGCCTATTCTCTATTCCCTGTTCCCTGTTCCCTGTTCCCTGTTCCCTGTTTTCTAATGACTAATGACCAATGACTAATGACTATGAATGAACAAACATTAGAACTTAAACAGCCAGCAATTTTAGGTTTTGATCCAGGACGTGATAAATGTGGTTTAGCGGTAATGGGAGTAAATCGGCAGTTATATTATCATGAAGTTATTCCCGCACCAGATGCGATCGCACACCTGGAAACTCTACGCCAAAGATTCCCCATTTCCTTAATCGTGATGGGTGATCAAACCACCGCTAAACAATGGAAACAGCAGTTAAATCAACAATTAAGCGAACCTTTGAATATCATCCTAGTAGATGAACGTTATACTACTTTAGAGGCACGCGATCGCTATTGGCAAATGTACCCACCCACCGGAATCACCAAACTTTTACCCAAGGGAATGCGTCAACCCCCCAGACCGATAGATGATATTGTAGCCATTTTATTAATTGAAAGATACTTAAACCGTTTAACAGCTAATAGTTTTGAATCAAATCATTGAATATTGAGGACTTTTTTAGAATGTCGGAGAAATTAGCCGAAATTTTAGAAAAAATTTATAAAGGCTATTGGCATGAGGGGATAGGAATATCCTATTTTAGTAAATTCTTGCCAGATTTGAAAAATTATCAATTCTTAGAAATTCTGGAATTTCAAGGTAAAAAATACCAGTTAAAATATATTTTTGAGTTTCTGCTGTCAACCCCTGCTACGTTATTTAGTATTGTTGATTTTGAAAACGGGGAAGAAGTGAGAAATTACTTAAGAACAGAACGAAACTTACTGAATTTAACATAAAAAACGGAATAAATTATGTTTATAAATCAGCCCGAATGGTAAAAGCATAATCTCCCCCAGGTTCTAACTGATAATCTTTTTGTTCTAAAAAGCGGCCTAGAGGTTCTTTAATTAAAGCGCGACCCTGAGAAGGATGAACAGACAGTTCTCCACGACGGAAATGCCATGAAAAATGCCATTCAAAGTCACCAGCGATTACATCTCCTTCAAGAAAGCCATGTTGCCATGACTGACGGGTAACTCTTACATAAGCTGTGGTTTCTGGTAGACGCTTACTACTCACACTACTGCCAGTTGTCAACTACTAATTCTTGTTTAGCAGAAATTTAAGCGATCGCCAAATATCACTTCAGGAAAAAATAACTTTCAGTTCATCATAAATTTACATTACATCTCCATTCAATTTACCTGCACTGACCTCCTCAACCTTGATTCTCAGTATATTCACCCTTACGCTTATACTGGTTAGCTATTTTCAACCTTAAATTTTCTGTGTAGTAATTGTTAAAATATTCCCTTGAAGAAGAAACCGTATTACTATTCACTTAGTTTTCCAAGTTTCTAGACAAAATCACTCAGGAACAAATATGAAGTTATTAGCAAAATTATCAGTAACCACATTAGGAGCAGTTGCCCTCTCTTTGGGATCAGTCAATGTTGCTTCTGCTGCACAAATATATTGGACTGACTGGACTACTGGTAGCAGCAGCACTAATGGTTTTACAGGTAGGGGAAAAATTACAACCAGCACTTCCATAGTAGATGTTACCTATACTAATCCACAGGGAATCGCCTTTTTTCAAGCTAGTGGTGGTATAGATTATTGGCAAAATAACAGAAGTGGCCGAAATCCAGCAACATCACCCTACACCAGCGCATTCGTTGACAACATTCCCACTGGAACAGACATTGTTGCTTTACAATATGCTGGAACTCAGAGACTAAGTTTTTCTGAAGCGATCGCTAATCCAGTATTTTCCTATGTTAGCCTCAATGGTAACGGTTACGCCTTCGATCAAGATTTTGAAATCCTGAGTTTTGGTGATCCTTCCAACGGTAACACCTGTGGTTATTGGGGTTGTGGAACTTCTTACAAACAAGTAGTTGATTTGGGTGGTGGAAACTTTGAATACCGTTTGTTAGGTACAGGTGAACCTCACGGAACTATCAGATTTACCGGTGCGTTTGATACCGTTAGTTGGAGAAGCTTGAGCAACGAAAACTGGAACGGGTTTACAGTTGGTATTCAAGGAACAGCAGTTGAAGTTCCCGGAGTTAAGGTTCCTGAACCTGCTACCCTCATCGGTCTTTTAGGCTTGGGTACTTTTGGTTTAACTTCTCTTCGCAAACGCAAACCACAACCAGCAGCAAAAGCATAGATTGATAATTTTGTTAATGAAACTCTGCCGTGTCAACTTATACTAAGCATGGCATTTTTATTTTTGGTTCAAGGTAAAATGCGATCGCTCTGTACATTTTTTGTAATTTCCACAAAGAGCGATCGCCATTATAACTTTACTCTTACTTTTAAACTTTTTCTTGGCTTAATTTCCGCTTGAATACAGAACCAGCACCCAGTACAGCTACCCCTCCCAGCAAAGCTAAAGAACCAGGTTCGGGAACTGAAGTTTTTTCCACAGCATCAACAGAAACCCCCAATGAATAGCCATCTGTAACAAAAGCACCAGGGTTTAATGTCCGATTCCAAGAAATAGAAGTAAACGTTCCGGTTAACTGAAAACTTCCATAAGCCGAACCACCTGGTCTACCCTTATTCGGGTCAGTTAGTCCACCATTATCAAAATTAGAACCCACACCACCATCAACATCACCAACAGAACTGCCATTAGCAGCCAGGTTTAATCCTGAAATAACCGTTGGTGTTAGTCCTCCCAAAAAGTTGTAATTGCGGAAGTCATTATTATATACATGGAAAACCGGATTAACAACAGCCTTGGAGAAATTCAGTGTGTATAAAGCACCATTAGAACCAGCTAAACCACCCAAAAAGTCACTTGTTCCCGGTGGGTTAGGTTCATAAACATCAGCTACCGTTAACCCACCAGAGAAAGTACCAAAGGTTGAACTGTTGCGAACACCAAAGAAATAATCAACATTCGACGCATTGCTAATGGTCAACTCTACATCAACAGAACCATTAACATCAGCAATAGTACCAGTAGCAGTTCTTGTTGTGGAGCTGATTGGATTCCAGGTAGTAAAAACAGCAGCTTGTGCGGGAGATGCTACAGATGCAAGAAGTACCGCAGCAGACAAGAAAGCAAAACGAGGCATAGTAGAACCCTTACACTTGGTTGTCAAAGTATTCGGTCAGTTCAAAAAACTGAGAGCGCAAACCTGTTGAGTGTAGGATATCACCAGAAACCTAAGTCAAAAAGATTGCCATGTACTAATACATAGAAAATTTATCAAGATAACACATAAAATTTATAACTGAAGTTCCCCCTTTGACAAAAGGCGTATGCTGTGCATAGCAAGGAGTTTCAAGATTGGCAGTGAGGATTTACTGGGTACAAATCAGGGAAACCCCAAGCAAATCTAAAGCCCGTTGTTGCACTTTTGTGGGTTCAGT